>NZ_JAGYGI010000018.1:0-130385 GCF_019947365.1 Pseudomonas sp. GL-R-26
CTTGATGCGTCTAGGGCTCAACGAAGCTCGTGCTTGTCACTCAGCATTCAACGGTCGAGGCCCTTGGTGGAATTCGGGAGCACCCCATATGAATCAGGCGCTGCCGAAGAAACTCTGGGATCGACTCGGGCTGGTCTCAATACTGGACACGATAACCCGGCTTAACCGCTTAACCTGAACCGCCGTATACGGAACCGTACGTACGGTGGTGTGAGAGGACGGCGGATGTAAATCCGCCTCCTACTCGATTTCTGATTTCCGGGATTGCCCCGGGGCGGCCCTTCCAGGCGATGAAAGGCTGATGGGCCCATCTCTTTGCGCTAGAGGGCGTCGACGATCAAGCCAAAGGGTCTGCTTCGGCGGCCTCTGTGAGCAACGTGAGTGCATCGCTATAAGCGCTCAACTCAGCGCGGATGCAACGAACGCGACTGTCGGAAAGCAATACTCCGCGAAGGTGCAGTATGTGGCCGTTCACGTGCTTCCTGTACGTGCTGTACTCGGCTATTACTGAGTGAGGCATTGATACGGCTTCAACTACCTCGTATGACTCATTAAAAACCACTGCAACCAGTTCGTCGAAGTCGTTTTTTTCCAAATTACGTATGACGCCTAGCTGTCTGGATTTGTTGTTGGGGTTTACCCGACGCGCTTTTATTTGGATCTTTTTGCCAGATTCAGATTCTGCGTCGTGACCTGCTGCTGAGTTATTGGCGAGCTTCAAACCTAGAGCTGAAGCAACCAACCACTCGGCGTAGTCGCCGGTGGGGTTGTTCATGGTTCTCAAGATTCCTCGATTTTTAAGCTCGCCTATCACATCAGACTGGAGCTTGAGCAAATCTTTGGTTTGCAAGTTGGTGAGATTCATTCTTGAGTGTCCTTTAACTTAGGGCCGGTAAAGCCTTCGCTGTAGTGATTGATCACTTTTGACCCTTCACTGCCAGCTTCTGCTGCAGCTTACGGGAAGCTCTGGACACTGATAAGCCGGTAGTACCGTGCTACGGAAAACACCAGCAGCCCGCGCACCCTGACCTCACATGCTTGCAGGGTGGCGCGAGACTGGACTGGCGAGATCGATGCGATGGGGCGTCGACGCTGGAAAGGTCTTTGGCGCACGGAGGGGAAAGACTCTCGCATCTATTCAGGTTGCCTCGACAGACACCACTAGGCGTTTGCCCAAGGCGGCCAAAGCCTTCTCGATGGCTTCCATCTTCGAGGTGTGCAGAAAGTCGACCAGTCGATCACCCTGGGTCTGAGCCAGGCCGAGAAGACGACACAAGTCGGCCTTGCGCATATCCCGCACCATCATCTCGTTCCACAGAACGATCTTGGCCACGGTGACCGCAGGCAGCCGCACCACGTGCTCCCCGTCCCGAGGTGCAGACGCTGCCGGTATTGCTCGGCGCTCATCTACGTAGATAGACAATGTTGTTTCGATGGCGTCCACCGCTTCTCTCAGAGCATGCGCTACATCGTCGCCATAGCTGTTCAGCTCTGGTAGGTCGCGGCAGAACACGGCCAGACCTGGTGTGTTGTCTTCCTCAAAGCGGATTGCATAGTCGTACATGGTCACTCCTCGGAGGTGATCGTCCAGCGTTCAGATGTGGTGAAGGGGCTCTCAGAGCCCCAGTTGTTTAATGATCGCCTTGCGGGTCGGTTCTGGCATTTCCTTGCTGCCGTGATCCGCGAAGGTGGTCTTGTTGCCGTTGGGGGCGGTGACTTTGAAGTGGCTTCCTTTGCCTGCTTCGAAGGTCACCCCTTGGGCCTTCAACCATCGCCTGAACTCGCTGAACTTCATCACCTCGCCTCGTTGTTTGGATGAGTCCAGTTTACCACGTTTTTGTGGTAATACAACAAATTTGTGGTGTTAGTGTTTCTTGCCCTTTTGAGCTTGTTTTCGGCTCGCTCAAAGAGGGCCTCATTCAGGCCTCTGCATTCGCGGGGGCCTTTTCGTATCTGGCACCCATGCCCCCGTCTTTGCTCCGAGCGGATGAGGAAGGCATGGAGCGCCGGACCAATCACACCGCCGAGATACCGAGGCGCCATGAGATATCAATCTATGTCCGAGCCCGGCCCACTCACTGCCGCTGGCGGTATCGCACTGTACAAGCTGGGGGCGTTCGGCTTCGTCGCTGTCTTGGCTGCCGTCGTCGTCATGGCGATGACTTTGCCCAAGACCGTGCGCGAGTTCGTCGTCGCAATGATCAGTACGTCGGTATCCAGCATCTGCGGCGGCGCCTTCGTCGTCCGGTGGCTGGGCCTTGGCTCATGGGCGAACGACGACGTCGGGGTGATCGCCCTGGGCGGCATCATCTTTGTGTGCGGTCTGCCTGCATGGGTGTTGGTGCGCGCCTGGTTCAAGTGGGCCGAGAAGCGCCGCGACAAGGATCTGGCCGAGTTGGCTACAGACCTTGCCGACCTGCGCAAGACGGTCACCGACGCAGTACATCCGCAACAGAATTCGTAAGGGGACACTCATGCAACTGATCGACAACTGGAAACAAGCACTGAGCCTGACCAGCGTTCAGGCGGGCGGCGCCATTGCTGCCTTGGGTATCGCTGAACAGCTGATGCCGTCCCTTCAGGCCGTGCTGCCGCCGGTGGCCTATGGCGTGTTGGGCCTCCTGGTGATGGTTGCCCGGGTGATTCTGCAGCCTAAGCTGAGCAAGTAGGACGCGACACGTTTCGCGAATCAGTCAATTGTGTCGCGACATTGAAGTGAGCATGGTGACCACTATGGCCACTGCTTAAAACGAGGGTCGTATGAGGACCCTCGCCCTGTAGCGGTATTACTTACGGCGCTTATCTGTTTCGTGCGCTACGCCTTTAAAAGGCGTCCCGTCGGACTTTACGTCGATGAAGCGACCAGTATTGGTGTCTCGCTTCACAAACGTATCGTTCTGCGGGTTGTGCGTTTGGGTTCTATCTTTCACCGACCCAATGCGGTGTCCATCGCCCGTGTTGGTAGCCATGAGCATACCTCCCCAGTTATGCCACGGCACCGGCTGCCGCCACCCTGCGCACCCCTCGTGCGACAGAGTTGATCTGGGGCTTGGATATGGCAATTCAATCTCAAATTGAAATCACTATGTTTCCAGATATTTCCAAGGATTTCGCTTTTATCTCAACCCCTTGATAAAGAAGATGTTACGAGGCGAGTATGTCTGGACTGAAGGTTTTGAACTTTCAGCGTGAGGGTTGGCGAGATGCCGTCAGCACGCTGCGCAAGATAGCCAATGATCTTGAGGCGGGTGAGCGAGAAGCCTGCTCGGTCGGCGTGATTAGCATGCGCTCAGAGAGTGGTCGCATTGACGTGTTCGGATTTGGCCCGATGGCCGATGACATGCAGTCGCTTTCACTGTTCAGGCTTGGCGAACAGAAGCTGATTGAAATCATCCTGGAAGACGCAGAAGGGTAGGTGTGCCGCAGGTGAGTGCGGCACGGATGGGTCACTTAACTTTCAGTGCTGCCTGGATCTGATCGGCGTACGCGCTCAGGCTGTTCATCTCTCCCTCCAGTATTCCTCCATTGGTGGGCGCGTTCGACACTTTAGCCTGGATCAGTGTCAGTGCAGCCGCTACGGCGGCCTCGCGCTGAGCCTCCGCCGTACCCTCGCTCATGCCAGTGTGTCTACGCAGATTTTTAAAGTGTTCGGACATGTTGCTTTCCTTGCTGATGAGTTGATCCCTACCAATACCGGCTACTTGCCATTATTTCAAGCTCAGGGTGAAACATGAACCGGCCAATGCCGCCTGCCTCGATCGCTGATCTGTCCGACTTCGGCATCCGTCTGATGCCAGCGCCCGATGTGTGGGAGTGGTTGAGCGCCGAGATCCTCTTCGACACCGGCAGCATTCATAACGAAGACCACGCCCACCTGATCGACGCTGACATTCGCGTGATGTGGGCATCTGCTGCATTCAGCAAAAAGGGGCGAACGGTGGTTGGCCAGGCCGAGCAAGTGGCGTTCCGTGCGGGTGGCTGGCAGAAGGCCCGGATGGAGCAGCAGATGATGGATTGGTTTGGCGATGTGCCGACCTACATCATCACCCTGGCAGCAGATTACTGCGCTCAGTGCTCCGACGCTGACTTCTGCGCCCTGGTCGAACATGAGCTGTACCACATCGCCCAGGCGAAGGATCAGTACGGCGCCCCCAAGTTCACGCAGGAAGGATTGCCCAAGCTTGAGATGCGCGGCCATGACGTCGAGGAGTTCGTCGGTGTGGTTCGCCGCTACGGTGCGAGCCCTGACGTGCAGGAGTTGGTAGAGGCTGCGAACAAGCCTGCCGAGGTGGGGAAATTGAACATATCGAGGGCCTGCGGAACCTGTCTGCTCAAGTCGGCCTGACTTTGACAGTACTTTGACGGATGCCCACTTATGGCCGCACTCAGAGACGAGGTGAAAGCCTTTGTAGTACAGGCGCTCGCCTGCTTTGACACGCCGTCGCAAGTGGTGGTGTCCGTCAAAGAGAGATTTGGCCTTGATGTCACTCGCCAGCAGTGCGAAGCATACGACCCAACCAAGTACGTCGGGCGCAACCTGCATGTGAAGTGGCAGACCTTGTTTCACGACACCCGTCAGCGCTTTCGCGAAGAGACGGCGGAGATCCCGATCGCCAATCGTGCGTATCGGCTCCGCACCTTGGGCCGCATGGCCGAGAAGGCCGAGAACATGAAGAACATGGCGCTCACTGCCCAGTTACTCGAGCAAGCCGCCAAAGAAGTCGGTGACGTATACGTGAATCGTCGCCTTGAACCTGAGAAACCTCTGGGCTCCCAGGCGGACCAGCAGCACGCAGTTGCAGAGTACACGCTGGAGCCAGACGAGAATGTCCCGACTACCCCGCACCTTTGACCCGCCGGTAAAACTGACGCCCAAGCAGGCGAACATTTACTGCTGGGGATTCCAACCTGAGGCCCGCTTCCGTGATGCGGTGTGTGGCCGCCGGTTCGGCAAGACGTTCCTGGGCAAGGCCGAGATGCGCCGCGCCGCTCGCCTTGCTGCGGAGTGGGGCGTGAGCGTCGAGGATGAGATCTGGTACGGTGCACCCACCTTCAAACAGGCCAAGCGCGTGTTCTGGCGGCGCCTGAAACAGGCCATCCCTGAGGCGTGGCGTGCACACCGCCCGAACGAGACGGAATGCTCAATCACCCTCAGGTCCGGCCACGTCATGCGCGTGGTGGGGCTCGACAACTATGACAACCTGCGGGGCTCCGGCCTGTTCTTCGTCCTGGTGGATGAATGGGCAGACTGCCCGTGGGCGGCGTGGGAAGAAGTGCTGCGGCCGATGCTATCGACTTGTCAGTACCAGATTCCAGGCGTTGGTATGCGCAAGGGCGGACATGCTCTGCGCATTGGCACTCCGAAGGGCTTCAACCACTGCTACGACACTTATCTAGACGGCAAACCAGGCGGCGAGCCGGACCACAAGAGCTGGCAGTACACCTCGTTACAAGGCGGCAACGTTCCTCCTGAAGAGCTGGAGGCAGCCCGCAGGAAGATGGATCCACGCACCTTCCGGCAAGAGTATGAGGCTGGCTTCGAGAACTACGCGGGTGTCGTCTACTACACGTTCAATCGCGACGAGTGCCGAACCAGCGAGCGAATCAAGCCGGGCGAGGCGTTGCACATCGGCATGGACTTCAACGTCATGAAGATGGCGGCCGTCGTCTATGTCGTGCGTAACGATCTGCCGATGGCCCTGGACGAGTTTCACGGTGTTCGGGACACGCCTGAGATGATCGAGAAGATTCAGACACGGTTCCCAGGTCACTCGGTGGCGGTCTATCCCGACGCCAGCGGGCAGAACACCAGCAGCAAAAACGCGAGCGAGTCCGACTTGTCTCTGCTGAAAAAAGCAAAGTTCACGGTGATCGTCGACTCCACAAACCCTGGCGTGAAAGACCGAGTGAACTCGGTGAACGCCATGTTCCTGAACGCCTACGGCGAGCGACGACTGAAGGTCAACATTGACCAGTGCCCTCAGCTCACCTTGTGCCTGGAGCGACAGACCTACACCGACAAGGGCGAGCCGGACAAGGATCCGAAAAAGGGTCACGACCACATGAACGACGCGGCCGGCTACTTCATCGCCAAGCGTTATCCGATCAAAGCGATCGTCACCTCTATTAAAATGGGATACGCCCGATGAGCAACGACGTCTCCTTCAAGCGGGCGGAATACACGGCAGTTTTGGACCGCTGGGCAACCGTTCGCGACGTCTGCGCCGGTCAGCACCGGGTTGTCGACCGACTGCCGTACATCAACTCTCACGACAAGTCGCCTGAGAACGTAGACCGGAACAAGGCCTATCGCGAGCGGGCGGTATTCAAGAACGCCACCGGACACACACGTAACGGATTGATGGGCTTGGCCTTCCACAAAGACCCGACACTTACGGTGCCGAAGAAGTTGGAATACCTGCAGGACAACGCTAACGGTTCCGGGGTGAGTATTTACCAGCACTCACAAGGCACGCTTGAGAAGGTGCTTGAGGCTGGTCGGCACGGTCTGTACGTCGACTATCACCAAGACAATGGTGTCGGCGGGCACTCGGTGATCCTTTCCTACTGCGCCGAGGACATCATCAACTGGCGCACGGGCATGGTTAACGGACACAGCGTGCTGACCCTGGTGGTGTTGCGCGAATCGCCTGAGATCCCTGAAGGCTTCGGGTTCAAGACTGTTGAGCAATACCGGGAATTGGCTCTGGAGGATGACGGTTTCGTTTGTCGCGTTTGGCGCCGGTCTGGGCCGAAAGGTGGCGGGCCACTGGCGGTCACCAAAGAGTTCAGGCCGGAAGGAGTCACCGGGCGTCTCAAGGAGATACCGTTCACCTTCGTCGGCGCACAGAACAACGATCCAAGCATCGACGAGTCTCCGCTCTACGACATCGCCATGATCAACATGGGCCATTACCGGAACAGTGCCGACTATGAAGACAGCGTCTTCTGGTGCGGGCAGGCTCAGCCATTTATCTCCGGGCTTGATGAGGCTTGGCGCGATCATCTTGAGAAAAACGGCATTTACGTTGGATCGCGTGCGCCGATGCTACTACCTGCTGGAGGGGCCCTTGGGTACGCCCAGCCTGCGCCAAACACGCTGGTCAAAGAGGCCATGGGCGACAAGAACCAAATGATGATCGAGCTGGGCGCCCGGATGGTGGTTGCGTCACTTGCGACTAAGACTGCCACAGAGTCGCGCGGTGATCAGTCAGCCTCGACATCGGTGCTGGCTGGGTGCGTGGCGAACATCAGCGAGGCCTACACCAGGGCAATCATGTGGTGCTGCGCCTACATGGGCATCGTCGACAAGAAGGTCGCCTACCAGGTCAATCAAGAGTTCGTCGAGCTGACGGCAGATCCGCAGATGATCACGGCCTTGGTGGGTTTGTGGCAGAACGGCGGCTTTGCGAAAGCGGACCTTCGAGCGTACCTACGCAAGCTTGGGCTGATTGCACCAGAGCGCACCGACCAACAGATCGACGGCGAGCTGGAAGAGCAGAGCGATGGCCTGGGCCTGGATGATGAGGTAACACCAAATGGCGGCAAACCAAGCAATCCTTGACGCCACGATCCGGCATGCGGTCTTCCTCGAAAAGCTGAAGGCGGGGGAGGTGGGCAAGTTCGCCCCCTTCCTGAAGGAGATCGACCGTTCGATCCGCGACCGGCTCACCCAATCGGACCTGACCGAGTACAACGTCAAGCGCCTGGAAGCGCTGCTGAAGGAGGTCGACGGTCTGCTGCTGGGCATCTTCGACCGCTTCAGTACGCAACTGAACCTCGACCTAATCGACATCGCCAACTACGAGGCTGAATTCGAAGCGACCAGCCTCGCGAGATCGGCGCCGGTCGGAGTTTCACTCGATGTGGTGGCGCCCACGGCAACCGCCATCAGAGCGGCGGTGCTGATGAATCCGCTCAGCGTGCGCGGTACCGGTGGCGGGAGGCTACTGAAGTCGTTCATCAAGGGTTGGACCGGTGCTGAGCGCGACCGGGTCACCGGCACGATTCGGCAAGGCTTCTTCGAAGGGCAAACGAACTTCCAGATCATCCGTAATATCCGTGGAACCAAGGCTGCGGGCTACAAGGACGGCATCCTCGCCACCACCAACCGCAACGCGAGCACGGTCGTACACACCGCGATACAGCATGTGTCGTCTCAGGCGCGCATGGAGGTGGCCAAGGCCAACACGGACATCGTGTCCGAGATCGAGATGGTTGCCACGCTGGACAGCAAGACCAGTCAGCAATGCCGATCAATGGATAAGCGACGTTTCCCGGTCGATTCCGGGCCGCGCCCACCGTTCCATCCGAACTGTCGAACCACATTTATCTTGCTGACCAAACTGAGCGAGATGTTCTCCAAGGGTGCTACTCGGGCATCTGTGGGGGCTGACGGAGCAGGGCAAGTCAGTGCAAACCTCGACTATTACCACTGGCTTCAGCAGCAGCCAGCTTCATTCCAGGACGTGGCGATAGGGCCGATGCGGGCAAAGCTGTTTCGCGAGGGAGGCCTGAGCATCGAGCGCTTCGCAGAACTGCAGCTTGATCGCAATTTCGCTCCGCTTACGTTGGCGCAAATGAAAGGTCTTGAGCCTCTGGCTTTCGAGCGTTCCGGTATCTGAGTCATAAACATTTTTGACGCTGCCTGTCCAGTGCGCTTAGGGCTTCGTAATAAGCGGAGTGCCATTTTCCAAATGAGTCGCCGATTGTTCCTAATGCGGCGTCCTCATCGAACTTATGCATTGAAGCGAGCGAGCCAGCACGTACAGAGTTGGAAATCATCATCGATCTGAGACCAAGTTCCGGCGGTGCATACGCGGACATCACGATACCCGCCTTCATTAGCGGTCCTGCGTTTTCCGCCAGTTCCTGCTTCGTAGATGTTTTTGCGAAAATCGAATAATTGACCATGTCGCCCATCGCGGAAAGAAAGTTCTCGCCTTTTTCCCTAAGTAATTTTTCCTGCATATCTATTCGCTGAACACATGCAGTTTTCTGGCTCAGTGATGCTGTTTGGTAGCTGGTCAGCCATGTGAATGTGCTTGAGGCAAACACCCCAACCAAGGTGCACACAACAGGGAAGATTATGCTGAATTTATTAGTGTTAGCAGATTCGCTCATTGGATTCCTATCCGACCAGTCTTCTGTACTTCGACAATCATGAGCACAGATTCTAATTAAATGCGCCCGCGATTAGCGGGCTTTTTTGTGCCTGCAAAGCGGGCAACACATACCCAAGGGGTACATCAACGTGGCAGACGAAAACGAAATCGACCTGGAAAACCCGGCAATCAAGGTCGCTATCGCGACTGCCGTTGAAGCATCCGTCTCGGGCCTGAAAACCAAGAACACGGAGCTGCTGGGCAAGCTGAAAGACGCTACCGGTAAGCTGACCCAGTTCGAAACTCAGTTTGAGGGCATAGACATCGACGCCGTCAAAGGGCTGCTGAGTCGGGCCGGCCAAGACGAAGAAACCAAGCTGCTGACAGAGGGCAAGGTGGACGAAGTCTTCAACCGGCGCACGGAACGTTTGCGCGCCGACACCGACAAGCAATTGAAGGCCATCACCGTGCGCGCCGAGAAGGCTGAAGCCTTTGCAGCCAAGTTCCAGGGCAAAGTCCTGGGCGACTCGGTGCGCGGCGCAGCACTGAAAGCCGGCGCTCTGCCCGAAGCAACCGACGACATCATCCTGCGCGCCAAGGGCGTGTTCTCACTGAATGACGAGGGCGAAGCCGTCGCCGTCGATGAGTCTGGCCAGACCATCCTCGGCAAAGACGGCAAAACCCCACTGACTCCGCTCGAATGGGCGGAATCACTGCGCGAAAGCGCGCCTCACCTGTGGCCAAGGGCTTCAGGGACACAAGCCCCGGGCGGGGGTGGCGGCCAGGCTGCATTTAAACGCTCCGAAATGACCTCCGAGCAAAAGCGCGATTTCCAGCGCAAGCACGGCCAAACCGCATACCTCGCATTGCCCAAGTAAGGGGACTCACTCATGGCTACAACCGTAAACAGCGACCTGATCATCTACAACGATGAGGCGCAAACCGCATACCTGGAGCGTGTCCAGGACAACCTCGATGTGTTCAACGCCTCGTCCAACGGCGCGATCGTTCTCGACAACGAACTGATCGAAGGCGACTTCCGCAAGCGTTCGTTCTACAAGATCGGCGGCTCGCTGGAGCACCGCGACGTCAATTCCGTCGGCAAGGTGACCGCCAAGAAGATCGGCGCGGGCGAGGCGGTGGGCGTCAAGGCCCCGTGGAAGTACGGCCCGTACCAAACCACTGAAGAGGCGTTCAAGCGTCGCGGTCGTCCGGTCGAAGAGTTCTCCCAGATCATCGGCGCCGATGTGGCCGACGCTACCCTGGAAGGCTTTATCCAGTACGCCACCGCTGCATTGCGTGCCGCCATCAGTTCCAACGCCGGCATGGTGGTCACCGCCAACATCGAAACCGACGGCAAGAAGACCCTGACCCGTGGCATGCGCAAGTTCGGCGACAAGTTCGGCCGCATTGCCTTGTGGGTCATGCACTCCAGCGCTTACTTCGACATCGTCGATGAGGCCATTGCCAGCAAGGTCTACGAAGAAGCCGGCGTCGTGATCTACGGCGGTCTGCCGGGCACCCTGGGCAAACCAGTGCTGGTGACCGACACCGCTCCGGCGGACGTGATCTTCGGCCTGCTGCCGAACGCTGTGGTAATCACCGAGTCCCAGGCCCCAGGCTTCCGCTCGTACAACGTGGACGACGAAGAAAACCTCGGTATCGGCTACCGCGCCGAGGGCACCGTCAACATCGACGTGCTGGGTTACAGCTGGAAGGACGCCGTCGGCGGCGCAAACCCGACGCTGGCCGCCGTTGGTTCGGCTGCCAACTGGGTCAAGCACTCCGACAGCAATAAGGTCACCGCCGGCGTGATGATCACCCTGACGACCACGCCTTAAGGCTCACCCCTGACGGCGGCCAGAAATGGCCGCCACGGAGATTTCCATGGAACTCATCTATTCCACTCAAAGCTCCGGCTTTGACCCAGATAAGCGTTATCGCAACCCGGAGCACTTCGACCGCCCAGAAGCTGGCGTGACTGGTGTTGTCGTTGTCGGCGAATGGCCGAAGGTGGTTGAAGCGTACGAGCGTGTCGGCGTCGAAGTGACGGCGATAGAGGCTGAGCCGCGCCAGGTGCTGGTTGTTGAAACTGGCGATAACACGGCCGAACTGGAAGCACTGGTCGGAAAGTTGCGCATCGAAAGCGATACCGTCCGGGCTGTGATCGACGGGCTCGACGCTGGCGAAATTGAAAAGCCAGAAGTCGGCGAACTCGCAATTCGCCTGTTTCATGCGCTCGACGGCATCCGCCTGCAAATGGCTGAACTGTCTGATGCGCGCGATGATCTCGCAGCGGAAAACCAGACGCTGCGCAACGAACTTGAGGGGTTGAAGACGGGCGAGGGCGCGGAAGTCGAAGCCATGAAGGCTAAACTCGACGCGGCCAGCGTGCCTTACCGGGCCAACGCCTCGAAAGAATCCTTGGAAAAGCTCGTCGCTGATCTGCCCAAGGCGTGATACTGCTGGCTGTCGGTAACCCCGGCGGCCAATCATTCAAAATTCAATCCAGCGAGTCGATCCATGACACTCATCATCGAGGACGGCACCGGCAAGCCAGACGCCGAAAGTTACGCGAGCGCCGAGGACCTGGTCATGTACGCCCTGAAGTTCGGCGTGGTCATTCCTGCCGATGCTGTCGCGCAAGAAGCACTGCTTCGCCGGGCCGCCTTGGCGATGGATGGGATGACCTGGAAGGGGCGCAAGACCAGCAGCGAGCAGGCCCTGTCTTGGCCGCGCCGTGGCGTCGAGCTGGACTACGAGATCAAGCCCGACAACTATCTGCCAGCGCGGATCCAGTATGGCCAGATGGCCTTGGCCGCCGAGATTCATCAGGACGACATCGACCCTATCGAAAAACGCAAAGGCGCAGTGACGTTGGAGCGTGTTGAAGGGGCGGTGACTCGCGAGTACGCAACGATTCCGAACACAAGCGGCCGGCTGCTGCCAGCGGCACCGGATCGACCGAGCGCCACGCAGTTTGCTGATTATCTGCAGCGGCGCGGGTTGTTTGCTGTCCGTGCTTAGAGTACGTTTCGAACTTCAATAGAATGGAGTTCTAAAATGGCAGATTTTTCGCCAAGACTTGAAGCATGGACGCGGTATAGCCAGGAAGCTTTAGGGGCAATTATTATCGCAAAAAGCGACTTGAGCCCGGCAGCAGCAGCACTCGAAGCCGCTGATTATGCGGATCGGATGTTGGATATTTGGCTGCAGAAAGCTGGTTTTTTAAAGCAGCAAAAACCGAACCCTGATCGAGAGTAATTGAGTTCATGCCCAGCCGCTGCGCTGGGCTTTTCACATCTGGAGCCCACACTATGGCCTTTTACGACGAAATGGCCGTGATGGCTCTGGAGATGATCACAGAGTTTGGCCAGCCCGTGACCATCCGGATGATCACTGTTGGCGAGTACGACCCGGACACTGGTACCGCACCGCCTGACACCATCACCGAGCAGACCGCCCAAGGCATACTGCTCGACTTCACCGGCCAAGAATTCCAGAACAACAGCCTCGTCAAGCAGGGCGACAAGAAGCTTAAGGTCGCCGCGCAGGGGCTGGAGTGGACGCCAGATCTGCTCAACAAGGTCATCGTTCAGGGTCGCACGTGGTCAATCGTTCCGCCGCTGAAAGAGATCAACCCGGCCGGCACACCGATACTGTACGAGCTGCAGGTGCGGTCATGAGTCGCGCCGGCGCCGGCCAGTCCGGCAGCTTCGCACTGAGCCTTGCTGAGTTCGCAGCCCAGGCTACGGAAGCCATCGATGCAAGCTTGCGCGAGATCATCATCGAGGTCGGTAGCAGCGTTATCCGGATGTCACCGGTGGGCAACCCTGAGATATGGGCGCAGAACACTGTGGCCCGTCAGTACAACAAGGCCGTAGACGATCACAACAGCGATTTGCGCAGCGACCCGGCCAATCTGACGAAGGCGGGGCGGTTGAAGCCCGGACGCAAGCTGAACGACGGCATGGACATCTCCGCGCCGAGTGGCTACGTCGGCGGCCGGTTCCGCGGGAACTGGATGTTCAGCATCGGCGCACCGGATAGCACCACGACCGAAGAGGTAGACCCAAGTGGAGCCAAATCAACGGCGAGAATCGTTGCCGGTGCGATTGAGTTCAAAGCAGGCGACACCTGCTACATCACCAACAGCCTTGGTTATGCGATTCCGCTGGAGTTCGGGCATTCGACCCAAGCACCCGGCGGCATGGTCCGCATCACCGTGGCCCGCTTCCAGCAGATCGTGCAGGAGGCCATTAGGAACAACCAGGTATGAGCCACAACATCATCGCGTCGATCTTCGAAACCAAGCTGATCAACTGGGCGAAGGCTTTGCCGGTACCGCTGAAGGTCGTAGTCGAGAATGAGGCATATACGCCCGTCGACGGCGCCACCTACCTGAAGGCGTTCACGCTACCAGCCGACACCGCAAGCAACACGCTCGGCGGCGACCACAAGCTGTACACCGGCTTATTTCAGGTCAGCATCGTGACGCCTTCGGGCAAGTACCGCGGCGCGGCCGGCGCGCTGGCTGATCAGATTGCCGCACTGTTCCCGCTGTACGAGCGCAACACGAAGGGTGCGCTGACCGTCGTGACCATGACGCCGGTTGACCCTGGACCAGGCATTTCTGACGACACCACCTTTGCGGTGCCTGTCTCGTTCATGTACCGCGCCGACACCAACTAATTCGCCCGTTGGGCAACCCGGAACCCGCCATTGAGCGGGTTTTGTCATTTCTGCAAAGAGGAAAAACCAATGGGCTACAAACTCCCCAACGGCGCAACCATCCAGCACGGTGCAACCTACGCCGCCGAGCTGCCATTCACTGCGATGTCCAATGCCACAGAAGCAGTTGCCACGGTGGTAGGCAGCACATTGGCAGCAGGTGACGTCGTCTTGGTCACTGCTGGCTGGAGCCGCCTGAACAACCGTGTAGTGCGAGTCAAAGCGGCCACTGCAACGGCGACCACTCTCGAAGGCATCGATACGTCCGACATCCAGGTCTATCCGGCTGGCGGTGGTGTTGGCACTCTGAAGAAGGTCCTCACCTGGGTGCAGATCCCGCAAGTGACTGACGTCGCGTTCTCCGGTGGAGAGCAAAACTACCTGGACGTGGTTTTCCTCGAAGACGACCAAGGCAAGCAAATCCCGACTGATAAATCTGCTGCGAGCATGGCGCTGACCATTGCCGATGATCCGGCCCAGGCTTTCAACGCTGTGCTGCTCGCAGCAGATGCGGGCAAGAAGATCCAGGCTGCACGGATGAACCTTCCAGGTACCGATACCGTTCTCTACGGCGCGTACACCTCGTTCTCGAAGCAGCCGGCGGTATCGCGCAACAACCTGCTGACCCGCACCGTCAACCTAGCGTTGCAGGCTGAACCCACCCGCTACCTGTCGTAAGGAATTCTCATGGCAAAGTTTTCCATCGCACCGAAGCCGACGTTTACCGTCGATGTGCCCATTCCGCAGGTAGGTGGCAACCCGGCAATGGTTCCGTTCACGTTCAAGTATCGCGACCGCACTGCTTTGGCTGAGCTCTTCGACAGTTGGAAGCAGAAGGCAAATGACCTCGGCGAGCGTTTCAAAGGGATAGAGCCAACGCTTGTTGAAATCACCGCAGCCGAAGTCGAGCAAGGCGTCGACCAGATCAAGGATCTCGTTGTGTCTTGGGGCTTTGGTGACAAACTCAGTGACGACTCGATCACTGCCCTGGTGAAGAGTTGTGTTGGCGTGTCGGATGCTGTCGTGAAGGCCTATAGCGAAGCGTTCGGCAAGGCCCGCCTGGGAAACTGACCGACGTCGCACGCGCGCTGTACGAGCAGACCACTGATTCCGATGTCCTTTCGGTGTTCGGGCTTTCTCCGGCGGATATCGATGACTCCATTGAAGTCTGGCCGGATAACTGGCCGTCCTTCCTCGTCATGGATTCGATGGGGACCCAGTGGCGTACCGGCGCATGCGGCGCAACCGGCCTCGATTACGGCGTTCTGCCCAATGTGATGAAGCTCGTCGGCATCCCGGCGAAGGATCGCCCCGGCGTGTTTCAGGACATTCGCGTCATGGAGTCGGAAGCCATCGCGGTTATGGCTGAAGCCCGTGACAACAGCCCGTGAAAACGGGCACATATTCAAGGTGAGTCGATGAACATTGCAGAACTCGGCATCAAGGTCGATTCGGCTGATGCCGCCAACGCTGCGACCGATCTCGACAAGCTGACCAAGGCCGGTGATCGTGCTGAGCAGTCCGCCGTCGGCCTGATGAACGAAATGCAGGCGCTGGAGAAGTCGCTGTCAAAAGGCGCGACCACCACGCAGGAGCTGGCCAAGCAGCGCGAGAACCTGGCGAAGCTGACCAAGACCGGCGCCTATGGCGAGGTTGAGTTCACCAAGATCTCCGCGCAACTCGACAAGCAGCAGGCAGCGCTGGCCAAGTCCACGCTGGACGAACAGAAGGCCCTGAACAGCCTACTGGGGGCAATCGATCCGGCCCGGGCGTCGATGGCCAAGCTGGACAGCCAGGTCGAGCAACTGGGTAAGCACCTGGATGCTGGTCGCATCAGCCAGGACCAGTACAACTCCGCGCTGAGCAAGATTGATAAGGATTACGCCAAGCTTGAAAAAACGGCGACCGGCTTCGACAAGCTGAAGCTGGGTACCCGCCAGGCGCAGGAAAACGTTATTCAGTTGGGGAATGCCCTGTCGTCGGGTGACTGGGGTAGCGGTGTTCGTGCGGTCGCTCAGTTGGGCGCCGGTGCAGGCGAGGGGGCTGCTGGGTTGCTCGCCATTCTTGGGCCGCTCGCGCTGTCCACCGCCGCCGTTGGTGTGCTCGCATATGCCTATTACAAAGGCAGCGAAGAGCAGAACAGCTACAACAAGTCGCTGATCCTGACCGGCAATTACGCCGGTGTAAGTGCTGGGCAACTGGGGGAGATGGCGCGGCAAGTGGGCGCTACTGTCGGCACGACCGGGCAGGCTGCTGAGGTTCTAGCTCTTCTGGCTGGCAATGGGAAGATTGCCGGCGAGAGCTTTACCGGAATCACCCAGGCCGCAGTGTCCATGCAGGAAGCGACCGGCAAGGCTGTCAGCGAAACGGTTGCCGAGTTCTCCAAACTGGCAGACGACCCGGTTAAGGCGTCCGCTGCGCTCAATGAGCAGTACCACTACCTGACGGCCTCGGTTTACTCGCAGATCACAGCACTGGAAGAGCAGGGCGATCACGCTGGCGCGGTGAAGCTTGCGACAGAACAATATGCCGACGCCATCAACGAGCGCACGCCGAAGATCCTCGAAAACTTGAGCTTCTGGGAAAAGGGTTACAACGCTGTCGCACGCGCCGCGGACAACCTGAAGAATATCGGGCGCCGAGACATAAACTCGGAAATCGAGACAGCGCAAAACGATCTCCGTGATGCAGAGAATATGGACGGCTTATTTCAAATCCAAAAGTCCAAGGATGCCCTGATCGAGTTCAGGCGCAATCGGTTGAGCATGCTGGAGGATGAAAAGGCCGCCCAGGCTGACATCGCCAAATGGGAAGGGGAGCAGGCGAAAGCCCAAGGTGACGCCGTCTCGTCGATGGCAAAGGTTGATGCACTGGCCAAGTCTTCATGGACGAATGAGCAGAAGCGCACTGAGGCGATCAAGGAGTACAAGCAGCAGCTCGAAGACATTCGCAAGGTCGCGCCGAACGATCCGCGCCTGAATCAAGCGGCGATCGACAAGAACCTGGCGAACATCAACGATAAGTTCAAGGATCCGAAAGCAGCCGGTTCGCAGGTCGATCTAACCGGCTTCAACAGTGCCAAGAACAACCTGGCCGACATCGTCACCGACTACAAAAACGCCCAGAAGGAACTGGACGCGGCGCAGAAGGCCGGTCTGGTGTCCCAGGAGGACTATGCTGCGCGAAGTGCCGCGCTGATCAAGCAGGAAAGCGCGGATGTGGCCGCAGCCTTCGAGGCCGAGATATCCGCCCTCGAAGCAGCCAAGGCCAAGAAGACCACCACGGCCGCCCAAGGCATCCAACTGGACCAGAAAATCGCCGATGCACGTCAGGCGATGGTCAAGGCTCAGAAGGATGCTGATTCAGAGCTGGCTGTGCTAGCACTGAAGGAAAAGGAGCGCACCGACAAGCAGACTCTGGCGGTCAACACCTACACCAGCGCCTTGCAGCAGCAGGTCGACACGCTTCGGCAGCAGGGATTGCGGGCGGCATCAGGCCTTGGCCAAGGTGATCGCCAGCGCGGGCTGACGGATCAGCAGAACGGCATCGATGATCGATTTAACCAGCAGCGTCTCGAGCTGGCCAACCAGTATGGCGATGGCTCGCGCGGCATGAGCCTCGACGAGTACACGCAGAAACTGGCAGCACTGAAAGCCACACAGCAGGATCTGCACGACACCGTGCAGGCCAATTACGACGACATGACCACCGCCCAAGGCGACTGGAGCGCTGGCGCATCGTCGGCGTGGCAGAACTACTTGGAGTCGGCGCGCGACGTTGCAGGCCAGACGAAGAGCCTGTTCACCAACGCTTTCAGCGGAATGGAGGACGCAGTCGCGAACTTCGCCATATCAGGCAAGTTTGCGTTTTCCGACTTCACCAAGTCGATCTTGGCCGACATGGCGCGCATTGCGACAAGGCAGGCGGCTTCCGGGCTCCTTTCGAGTCTTGCTGGCGCTGCCGCCAGTGCTTACTTCGGCAGCGGTAGCGGCGCAGCAGCGTCGGCCGGCTCGACCCAAGCCGGCTATACGGGGAGCGATTTCTCGAGTTGGGTTTCTGGGCAAAGAGCCACGGGTGGACCGGTCATGGCGAACTCGCTGTATGAGGTCAACGAGTTGGGGCCTGAGCTTTACAACGAGGGCGGCCGGTCATTCCTAATGACTGGGGAGAATGGCGGCAGCGTCACGCCGCTGACCAGTGCCGGAGGGGCGGGCATTCAAGCCATGAGCGGTGGTGGCGGGGCCACACAAATCAGCGTGCAAGTGAGTGTCGCCAGCGACGGCAGCACCAGCGCAACGTCCAGCGATCCGTCGTATCAGCAGTTCGGCAAAGAGCTTGGCGACTTCGTAGAGCAGAAGTATCGACAGCTGCTGCGCAAGGATCTTGGTCAGGGCGGCAGCATTACCAGAGCAATCAAAGGGTGACGATTTATGGCGCTTGAGCGATTCACCTGGCAGATCGAAAAAGGGGCCGAGGGCGACATCAGTCAGCGGGTGCGCTCCAAACAATTCGGCGACGGCTACAGCCAATCGGTGTCGGACGGCATCAACAACAAATCGCAGTCCTGGCCGTTCAGCTACACCGGCAAGGCCGTCACGATCAAACAGATCATCGCCTTCCTCGACCGCCACGCGGGGGCGAAAGCCTTCCTGTGGACGCCGCCACTCGGCGAGCTCGGCCTCTATAAATGCACGGGCTACAAGCCTGCGCACAGGGGCGGTGACGTTTACGCCCTGACCGGCACTCTCGAACAAACCTTTCAACCATAAGGAACTGCCGCATGGCATTGATAACGGACATCCAGAAACTGGAGCCCGGTGGTGAGGTGCGGCTCTTTGAAATCGACGGCACCGAGTACGGCGCCGACGTGCTGCGCTTCCATGGTCACGCAATCCCGCACACGCCCGCCGAGCTGCTGGCCTACGAGGGCTCAGTCGACGAACTGCCAGCGAAGTCGATCTGGTGGCAGGGCAACGAGTACGCGGCCTGGCCGGTGCAGATTGAAGGCATTGGCGCGGACAGTAACGGCAGCGCAACGCGGCCAGTGTTCAGCGCTGGCAACGTAAACGGCCGCATAACGGCGCTGTGCCTGGCCTTCGACGACCTGTTGAAGTTTCAGCTGACAGTCCGCGAAACCATGGCCCAGTACCTGGACGCGGCGAACTTCCCGAATGGCAACCCGACTGCTGACCCCACACAAGAGGCGCTGGAGATCTGGTACATCGACCAGAAAACCGGCGAGGACGGCGAGGTTGTGCAGTGGGAGCTTTCATCCCCGGGCGAGATCGACAATCACGGGCTGCCCGGTCGCCAGATGACCACCTTTTGTCACTGGGCCATGACTGGCGGATATCGCGGGCCGAACTGCGGCTACACCGGTGGCGCGCTGTTCGACGATGACGACAACCCGACCGACGACCCGAGCAAGGACGAGTGCAAGGGTGGGCTCAAGTCCTGCAAATTGCGCTTCGGCGACAACAACCAACTTCCACACGGCGGTTTCCCCGCTGTTTCCCTGATCGCCCGGAGCTGACCATGCGCAAGCACATCCTGCTGGCGGTCCAGGCGCACGCGGCCGCCGAGTACCCGAAAGAGTGCTGCGGTCTGCTGTTGGCGCTTGGGCGTAAGCAGCAATACTTCCCGTGCAGGAACATTGCAGCCGATCCAGGCGAAGAGTTCCGGATCGATCCGGAGGACTACGCCGCAGCGGAAGATTTGGGCGAGGTGATCGGCATCGTTCACTCGCACCCTGACGCCACCAGTCGACCATCACCGCATGACTTGGCCATGTGCGAGGCCACCGAGTTGCCCTGGCACATTCTGAGCTGGCCGGAAGGCGATCTGCGCAGCATCACCCCGGCCGGCAACACGTCGTTGCTCAATCGCCCATTTGTACACGGCGCATGGGACTGCTGGCAGGTGTGCGCCGACTGGTACAAGCGCGAGTTGGGGCTGGAATTCGAGGCCTTCAAGCGTGAGGACGGCTGGTGGGAAAGTGCGGACGCAGTGAGCCTGTACGAAGCGAACTACGAGGCGGCCGGCTTTGTCCGTGTCGACCATCCGCAGCGCGGCGACATGATTGTCATGGCGGTAGGTCGCACGGCGCACCCGAACCATGCCGGAATTTTCCTCGGCGCCGATCCGGTATTGCCCGGTGAAGACTCGGACACCTTCGGCCTAGGCCCATTCCTCTTGCACCACCTGTATGGGCGACCATCAGAGGTGATCGTCTTCGGTGGGCCTTGGCTCGACCGGACACGCCTGATCCTCAGGCACAAAAATGCACAACAAATCACATGATGCGGCAGTGCCGCGGAGGTGTTTATGGATGTTCGTTCTGTGAGCGTTGATCAGAAAGCGATTAACGCTGAGGACATTCCAGTCTCCAGGGCGATGGTCGAAGTTGGATTGGCTGTTCTGGAAGAGGCTGGACAATGGCCGATATCAAGGTCTACGGTCGAAAGAGCTTTTCAGGAGATGTACCTTTGCGGATTTCTAGAATCTGAGCGCGGGTTCTCAGGCCTTTGATGATTTCTCCGTTCAGAGATATTGCCTGCAAAATTTTCATGAGCTTGAGGCAGTGATCTCTAAGCTCGCTTATGTTGAGTGTTGCATTCGATTTTTTTGAATTCTTCGGCTTAATCAGGTCGGTTAACGATGCTGTCGGACCTTCATTCAGTCCCCATTGCCAATGAACAATTTTATGCCTCAACGTACTGATAGCATCGAACGATTTGAGCGTGTGCAAAAGATCGTCTACGGCTTGTTGATCGCTGATTACCGAATTGGCTATTTGTCCTTGAACGTACCTGATCATCCCAGCCATCGAGATATTGGCTTCGACTGAAAGCCTTTGGGCTTCCGAAACTGGCATTCTGAGAAAGAAGGCAAATAGTTCAGAAAGCTGCCATTCGACTGCAGAGTAATTGACGATGAACTGCCCCATCGCGTGAAGGTGTTCGTCTGAGGGACCAACATTGTATTGGCGTGACCAATCGATAGAGAAAGGCTCTCTTGGCTTAAAGTCTTCGTTGCTCACATCGACCTCCAGGTCATATCCGCGCCGAAATTGGCGCAATCCCAGTCCTTGGGCTTGCAGGCAAAGGACTGGGGGGGTATCCGTTGCGTGAGGGCAGGAGGCTACTACGGTGGACGTAGGGGGGTTACTGAGGATTCGTACAGGTTGCGAAAATCGCTGACAGGGACAGGGTCCGAACTTTCACCCTTAGCCCTGCATCGCCGCCCGCAGTTGGCTTAGGTCTTTGGACGAGATGACATACGTTCTTGCCAGCATGTCACCGACCCGTTGGCATCGATCAGATTGGGCGTAAACGAAAATTATGATGATCCCTAGTGGTGCTTCTAGGTGCCTAGTAAGACCGCGAATGAGTGTCTGCACAAGAGTTGGAGGGCCACCCGCACCGTTTATGACAGTAAGGCCGAAGGCCAATTTTCCTGGCGTTTTGCCGTTAAATGCCCATTCGCATAGGGGGGAGAGAAACAGGTAGGTGATGATCAGTTCCATGCCTGCAAAGGGGAGGTTGTCTTGGCTGATAAGCCATAGCCCTATGAGAACAATCAGGCATTGGTCGATAACGTAGGCACCAATACGTCGCACCAGCAAAGAGGTTCTTGATACTTCCATAAATCGTTCCAAAGCACGGACTTAAAGGTTGAGCGAGCCAAATTCCTTCGGCTTATGTAAACAGCTGGGGAATTTGTATTGGAGGCAAAATGCTACTACCGACGGACGGCGGGGCGTTACTGGGGATTCGTACAGGCAATGCATTGGGCTATCGCTTTGCGCGCACTCCAGGTTGCTGCTAAATTCTGGTCTTTCCAAGGAGCGGTAAATGAAAAAATTGACTCAAATTTTGTGCGCTGCGGCTATCGCTCTTCCTGCGACAGTAATGGCGCAAGCCTCCAATGACTCCAGTGTCCAAGCGTTCGCTGCGGGGCTAGATCTCGATATTGCCACTTGTCGTGCGGCCAACCTAACCTACAAAATGCAGCGAAGTATGTCGGCTGATTCTCCAGATACGGCAAAGGCCCGAAACGAATACACTGATTGCATACACACTAATTCTTCAAAAGCAAAAGCCGATTTTCCACTGGCACTTAAGTCCACTAAATCTAAAGACGTTAAGGAAGCGCTGAAAGGTCTCTACGTAGCATGGAGCGCATACTTCGGCGAATTCGAGGGGGCTAGTGCCGGGTTGGCGAAAAGCAATTACGAAACGGCGAAAAGCAAGCTTGATGTAGAGCTTCTTTCACAGTAGTACAAGGAAGAATTATGCGGTTTTTGATCGGGGCGATGGCGGTAATGCTGCTGGCTGGATGCGCCACGTCGCCAATGTCGGCGAGAAATGCGGAACCGGTGCCTAGCGATGAGCTATATGGCTTCCAAAGCAAGTCGACTAATACCTCATCCCGCATCACTGTTGTCAGGGATGGTGGCTTTGTCGGCTCAGGTTGCGATTTGGTCTTTTACATTGAGGGGCGCCGTGCTGCCAAGATTGGTCCTGGCCAGCGCGCAACTTTTTACGTTGAACCAGGCACTGTGAATCTGGGTACAGGTCTTGCTGAGTCTGGGCTTTGCTCTGGTGCTGCGATCAGAACGATCAGCGCCAATCTCAAACCGGGTACGGAGAGCCAGTTTCGCATTAGTGGAGATATGAGCGGCTTCTTCTTAGCTCCATACGTGGATTACGGCGGCCGCTGAGGCTGCAAGCTCTGAAAGCTGCCTTCGGGTAGCTTTTTTATTGACTGGAGAAAAGCTATGTCGGCATTGGTTATTAATTACCAGCCACTCACCACCATCAAACTTTACGGGGCTTTAAGGCAGTTCGGTCGCGAGTTCAAACTGTCCGTCCGTTCGCCAGCCGAGGCAATCAAAGCGCTCTGTATCCAAGTCCCAGGGTTTGAACGATTCCTGTCGAACGCGAAGTCTCGGGGGTTAGAGTTCGCAGTTTTCCGAGGCTCGAAAAACATTGAAGAAAAAGAACTGAGTTATCACGGCTCCGGTGAGATTCGCATTGCACCTGTCATCGTCGGGAGCAAGCGCGGAGGGGTACTGCAAACCATTGTCGGCGCGGTGATGATTGTTGCTGGTGTCCTCCTGCTGGCGACACCGTTCGGCGCTCCACTAATCGCGGCAGGCATCGGCCTCGTCGCAGGCGGAGTAATCCAAATGCTCAGTCCGCAACCAAAGGGCTTGAAGACCAGCGCAGCCCCCGAAAATACCCCCGGATACGCCTTCGGCAGCGCCAAGAACACCACCGCATCCGGCAACCCTGTTCCGCTCTGTTACGGCAAACGCCGGGTAGGCGGAGCAATTATCAGCGCCGCGATTTACGCCGAAGACCAGATGTAGCCAAACCGTCGAACACACAGCCGCCCATGAGGCGGTTTTTTATTGCCTGGAGGAACGCATGGGCGCAGCACAGCAGGTTGAAATCTTCGGCGCCAAGGGCGGATCTGATAAACCGAAGACGCCGACTGAGGCGCCCGATAGCCTGCGCTCAGTGGCCATGGCCAAGATCTTGATTGCAATGGGCGAGGGCGAGTTCGCCGGCAATCCAACCGCCCAGGACATCTACCTCGACAATACGCCGCTGCAAGACCCCCAGGGCAACATGAACTTCCCGAATGTGAAGTGGGAGTACCGTAACGGCTCTATTGAGCAGGATTACATCCAGGGCATTCCATCGATCGAGAACGAAACCTCCCTGGGTATCGAGCTGCGCAGCGGGACGCCTTGGGTGCGGGCTATCAGCAATACCGAACTGTCGGCCGTGCGTCTGCGCTTCGCCTGGCCCGCGCTGCAATCGGTCGATGCCAGCGGTAATGTGAACGGCTACCGCATTGAGTACAAGGTCGAGCTGGCCACCGACGGCGGCGCCTATCAACAGGTGCTGAGCGAAGCCGTGGACGGCAAAACCACTAGCACTTACGAGCGCACTCGCCGTATTGATCTGCCGCTGGCGACCAGTGGCTGGCTGATGCGCGTCACTCGCATCACGACCAACCAGAACAACAACAAAATTGCCGACACCATGCAGATCGCCGGCTTCACCGAAGTCATCGACGCCAAGCTTCGGTACCCAAACACCGCGCTGCTCTACATCGAATTTTCTGCCGAGCAGTTCCGCAGTATTCCGGCGGTTACTGTCGACACCAAGCTGAAGAAGATGCCGGTGCCGAGTAATTACGACCCGGAAAGTCGGTCCTACACTGGCATCTGGGATGGCACTTTCAAACAGGCTTGGACCGACAACCCAGCATGGATGACTTACGACATCACTGTCAGCGACCGCTTTGGCCTCGGTCGCCGGATCAAGCCGTGGCAGGTCGACAAGTGGGAGCTGTACCGCATCGCCCAATACTGCGATCAGCTGGTGCCAGACGGAAAGGGCGGGCAAGAGCCGCGTTTCATCTGCAACCTCAACCTGCAGGGCAAGGCTGACGCCTGGTCGCTGCTGCGCGACATCTCGGCGATTTATCGCGGCATGACCTACTGGGCACAAGGGCAGCTGTTCAGCTTGTCCGACATGCCGCGCGCGACCGACTTCGACTTTGCCTACAGCCGGGCGAACGTTATCGACGGCAAGTTCACCTACTCGAGCGCTTCGGAGCGCACCCGCTACACTCGGGCCTTGATCAGCTACTGCAACCCGGCGAACAACTACGACACCGACGTCACGTCGGTGACCGATCCGAAGCTTCAACGGCGTTACGGCGACAACCCGCTGGAGATCGGCGCCATTGGCTGCACCCGGGAGTCGGAGGCGCAACGCCGCGGTAAGTGGGCATTGCTGACCAACTCCAAAGACCGGGCTGTCAGCTTCAAGGTGGGGCTCGACGGGCGCATCCCTCTGCCTGGGTACGTCATCCCGGTGGCCGACGAGCTACTGGCGGGCCGCGCAATCGGCGGGCGAATCTCCACCGTGTTTGGCCGCACCATCACCCTGGACCGCGACACTCAAGCCAAGGCCGGCGACCGATTGATCCTGAACCTGCCCAATGGCAAGTGCGAAGGGCGCACCGTGCAGTCCGTGACGGGGCGTGCGGTGACCGTCACCGTCGCTTATTCGGCGATACCGGAGCGCGAGCTGGTCTGGGCGCTCGACGCTGACGATCTCGCTGTGCCGCTGTACCGGGTGACCGCTGTGTCGCGGCCGGAACCGGGTGTATTCGAAATCTCGGCCGTTCAGTACGACCCAAGCAAGTTCGCGCACATCGACACCGGCGCCCGCCTGGAAGAGCGCCCCATCAGTGTGATTCCGATCACCGTTGTACCGGCGCCGGCCAGCGTCACCCTGACAGCAAATTCGGTTGTCTCCCAGGGCATCGCCGTCGCCACCATGTCCATCACCTGGCCAGCGGTGAACGGTGCCGTCGGCTATGACGTGGAATGGCGCAAGGACAGCGGCAACTGGATCAAGCTACAGCGCACCGGGCTGACCAGCGTTGACGTCACCGGCATTTACGCCGGCGCCTATGTGGCCCGTGTCCGCGCGGTGAGTGCTTTCGACATCTCGTCGATCTGGCGCAACTCGATCCTGACCGACCTCAAGGGCAAGGAGGGCCTGCCGCCGGCGGTGTCGAACCTGACGGTCATCTCGCTGCTGTTCGGCATTGGCCTCAAGTGGGGTTTCCCCGCTGGCGCCGAGGATACCCAGCGCACGGAAATTTGGTATGGACAGTCGGCCGACTTGGCGACGGCGGTGAAGCTGAGCGACTTCAGCTACCCCCAGGCCTCGCACGAAATGCACAGCCTGCTTGCCGGTACGAGCCTGTTTTTCTGGGCGCGCCTGGTGGATCGCACCGGCAACGTCGGGCCGTTCTATCCGATCACCGGTGCGGTCAATGGTCAGGCCAGTTCGGACCAGCGCGACTACGAGAAGTACTTCGCTGACAAGATCGGCAAGGGCGCGCTGTACCAGAGCCTGCGCGAAGAGATCGAGCTGATTTCGGGAGACGGACCAGACTCGGTGAATGCTCGCCTGAACGAGGCCAAGGCCGAACTGGAGGGTCTGCTGGGCCAGATCACAGGTGCCGCGCCGTTCGACCCAGCCAAGCCTTATCCGGTCAGCTCCTTCGTCCAGCAGGCCGGCCACATCTACCAAGCCACCCAGGCGGTACCGGCGGGTGTCACGCCGCCGAATGCGGACTACTGGAAAGACATCGGCACGATCCTGGAAACAACCAACGCGCTCGCCCAACAAGTGGCGTTGGTAACGTCCAAGATCGAAGAGATCGACGGCAAGGTGGTAGCCACCGCTTCGTCGGTCGAGGCGCTGCGCTCGGCGGCTCGTGGTGATGACGGCGCTGGCGAACTGGCTGGAGCGATTAAGGCTTGGACCTCTACGGCAGATCTGGCTGTTGAGCGCAAAACGCGGGCCACCGAGAGCGAGGCCATGGCCCAACAGCTGGTCACGATGAATGCCCAGGTCGGTGACAACAAGTCGACCTTGAGCGTGCTCGAACAGGTTGTAGCGACCAACAGGGAGGCCTCTGCAATACAGGTCAATCAGTTGAAGAGCGAGTTGACGACAGTCGGCGGCAGGGTAGACGCACAGGACGAAGAAATTACCAACCAGGCGATCATCATCACCGGCCAGGCTCAGACGCTCAGCAGCCTCGACACCAAGGTCGAAAACCTTGATGGAAGGGTCACTGCTCAGTCTTCCAGCAATGAAGCCCTGCGCGCATCTGTGCGCGGAGACGACGGTGCCGGCGGTCTGGCGGCAGCGGTCAAGGCCTGGGAATCCACTGCCGCCATCAGCACAGAGAAGCGTGTACGGGCTACCGAGATCGAGGCCCAGGCCAAGACATCGGAAACGCTGCAGTCGAGCATCGGGCAGACCAATGCCTCGGTTCAACAGGTCAGCGAGACGGTAGTTCAACTGAACGGCAAGGTATCAGCACAAACCACCATCAAAGCCCAGACGATCGTCAACGGCAAGAAAGTGATGGCGGGGCTGGCTCTGGGCAGCGACGGCGAGACTTCGGAGATTCTGGCGTTTGCTCAGCGCTTCGCCATCGTCGATGAGGCCAGCGGCAATTTGATACTGCCATTCGTGGTGCAGGGCGGCCAAGTGTTCATCAACTCGGCAGTGATCAACACGGCTTTCATCCAGCAGATCATTCTGGGGATGACACTGCGGTCTGAGGCTGTGAACTCTCAAGGTCTACCGCTGCTGGAGATCAACGTTAAGGCTGGCACATTCACGCTTCGCAGCGCCGGAACTGGTGGCTCTTCGCTGCTTAACAACGATGGGCTTACCGTGTTCGATGGTAACGGTATTGATCGTGTCACCGTCGGGAGACTTTCCTAATGACTTATGGGATGCGCACAAAGGGGCCGAGCGGGAATCTTGAACTTGATGAAAACTCATTTACGGTCAGGGTTATCTACTCGGCGTTAGTTCCAAGATCGACAGGGTACTTTGTTGATATTCCAGTGGCTGGGGCGGACCCTGCAACCTGTCAATCAATAATTGTTCCGGCGGGTCCCTATCCACAGAACCCTAATGCTCAGAATTTATACGCTGTTCAATTCGAGCCTCAAACTCTGATGGGTGTCGTTAGAGTTTGGTTTACAAACAGGAATATAACAGGTAACCAACCCTCGGTGGGGCTTGCAACTCAAAGGCTCTTGGTTATGAGGTATCGTTGAATGTCATACGGACTGCGATTCAAAAACAATAGCGACGTAGTTGTTCTGGATTCTGAGTTCGCCAGGCTTGTTGTTGTTCACTCTGGAAGCTACGGCCCAGGAGGGGCTGTATTTCCTAGCCCCGTTACAACGGACGAGCCACCGCTGGTTTTTGTAAGGCCTAACGCAAACACAACGTTCCAGTACGTCTCAGTCAGTGGGACGACGGGTAACTACACAGGGTTCACTTTCATAGGGGGCGGTTCCGGTCAGTATTTTTGTGCCGCCTTCAAAGCTAGGGAGGTTGCACCTTACGGCCTTCGGTTGCGCGATGGAAATTCAAAGCTGCTATTTGATTCTGGTACACCTTGCGCTCAGTTTACTAAGACCATTACTGCTTGGACATACATAGGGTATAGCCAAGATCCGCAAGGAATGACGAAAATTAACTTTACTGCTTCGACTGATCTTTCGTCTGGCGATTATCTCATGTTAAATAATATAGGGATGGATGTAGGTGCGAACTCGAATCGTACAGCAAAGCTTTATTGTACATGGGACTATTCAAATAATCGAATAGTGATGTATACCGTCGGGGTTTCAAACGTAACATCGTTTTTTGTTCCGGCTGTGTTCGCCAAGATTCAACAATAAACGAAATTTCGAAATAGCCCCGTCATTGCACGGGTATTTTTTTGCCTGGAGAAACCTATGGCTTCTTGGTTCACAGAAGGAACGGTGACAGTTACAAACGGCAGTGCCGTGGTGGCTGGCGCCGGCACAAAGTTTTCGAACTGCCGATCCGGGGACATGTTTGTCGGGCCGGATAACGGGATCTACCAAGTGATCAACGCGCCGAGCGACACAACCGTGTCGATTTCGCCGACCTACCGGGGCGCGACCACCGCGGGTGCCGCTTACGGCATCGTGCCGGTTAACGGTTATCCCAAGGCGTTGGCCGATGCAGTTAACCAGATGGTGCAGCAGTGGGGCGCTACGCTGGCCGGCCTTGGTACGGTTTCGACCGAGAACATTGTACCGGTGGCAAAGGGCGGGACAGGCGGCACGAACCAAGGGGCTGCGCGTACCGGCCTGGGGCTGGGCAGTTCTTCTACGCTCAACGCAGGATCTGCTGACGGCAATGTGATGCTTGCCGGTGATGTGAAGTCTCCGAATGCGAGCACCATCAACGTGTTTGGGAACTCTTTCAAGACGTGGTCGGGGTCGACGGTTGGAGCACCTGAATCTTCCACCCAAGGCACTATGATCAATGCGGGCTACGACAGCACTAACTACGGCTCGCAAATCCTTATGTCTTTTAGTGGGCGAATGTATTTCCGATCTGGAACGTACGTGACCGCTTTAGTGCGTGAGGTTTACCACACTGGCAACACCACCCGTGCCGCTGACGGCACCCTGAAGGCGATCTGACCATGGCAAGAGCAGCAATCAATGTCCTCGGCGCTACGGGCGCGACCTACGACTTCGTAACCAATGGAGCGGGCCTCGTTGCGTCGTCGCGCGAATCTGTTGGCGTGTACCGCATTACCGGATGCCTGGGTATGGTTCCATTCCCGCCGCAAGACGATGGATGGGGTTACACGATCAACCAGATGGACGGCCGCGCCGATGTGGAAACGGACTTCGCTGACGGCGTGCTGACAGTGACGGTCACGAAGGACGGTCAACCGTATGACCTGAAGCACATGATCACCTTGCACATCCTGGTGCCGGAAGCGCCGGCTATGGAAACGCCGCCTTCGACGCCGGAGGAAGTGGTCGCTGACGCCTGATCATGACTTGCATATCGATGGCCGCCTTGAGCGGTTTTTTTTCGCCTGGAGAAAAGTGATGACCGTATCCGAGAAAGACCGCGACATCTTCGCCCGCACGTTGTGGGGCGAGGCCCGCGGCGAATCCCTGGCCGGCCAAGTCGCCGTGGCCTGGACCATTTGCAACCGCGTGAACGATGGCAAGGACAAGTCGTGGTGGGGGGAGGGCTATGCCGGTGTGTGCCTGAAGCCCTACCAGTTCAGCTGCTGGAACAGGAACGACCCGAACTTCGCCTACCTGAGTGGCGCCAAGCAGATCCCGTTCCGTGAGCTCGCGCAGGCGCGGATTGCCGCTGACCAGGTGATCAATGGCAAGGTGCCGGATCCCACCGGCGGTGCCACCCACTACTACGCGACCACCATGCCCAAGCCACCGGCCTGGGTGAAGGGTGCGAAACAGACGCTGGCGCTCGGTCACCACCTGTTTTTCAAGGATGTGCCATGAGTCCCGCCGCGTTGAAGTTGGCGCTGACGGGAGTGCTGGCGCTGCTGCTATTCACTGCTGGTGGCGTGTGGAAGGTGCAGGATTGGCGCTACGGCAAGCAGCTCGCCGATCAAGCGCTGCTGCACCAGTTCGACCTGGGCACCATCAGCGATGCGGCCGCCGCCCAAGCCCGCACCGATCTGGACAAGCGTCTGGCGCTTGAACAGCGCCTATCGGCCAGTGACCAATCCCACCACGAGACTTTGACCAATGTACAAAAAGACCAGGCTCGCTTGCGCGATCGCCTTGCCACTGCTGATCTGCGGCTGTCAGTCCTACTCGACGGCACGGATTCAGTCAGTGGCTGTTCAGTGCCAGCCGGTACCGGCGCCGGCGGCGTGGTTCATGGAGGAGCGCGCGCCCGACTTGACCCAGCGCATGCTCAACGAATTGTCGCCATCACCGACGAAGGCGACCAAGGATTGATCGCGCTGGCGGCGTGCCAGTCTTTCGTGCGCGAGTTACTGCGATAGCCGCGATTAATAAGCAGGCCAATCCACTAGTTCAGACGAACTCGTTTCCTTTGCCTTCAATTAGGTAAAGCTTTGCGTAGTGGCCTTGCCAATAAAAACATGGGCGGGGATACTTTTTAAAATTACTTATGTTTGTTTTTGCCCATTTTGAGTATCCGTCATATTTTTCTTCGATGACGTACAGTGCGAGTAATAGAGATATTGAAAAACAGTAGCCACCAATTGTAGGAGGGCTTTTTCCAGCATGCAATGCTGAGTTTCGAAGGCCATAGAGATATTTATAGCCCGTAACGTCGGCTTCTGAAAATTTCTCTAGATTTGTAATTAGGTCAGAGAGACCTTCTTGTAGGGTTGGATTTTTGATCTGCTCTATGGCGAAGTGAAGTGAATCCTTTAGGCTGGAGCAATATTTATATCTTTTCTTTTCCCCATACTCTGATCCAAATACTGTAAAGTCTTTTATTACGGTTCCGTCGATGCGTAAATATTCTGAAAGAATAGTTCGACTTAAGGCTTCCATAAGAGGAAAACACAAATATGATAGCGCAACCCCATCATTGCTGCGGGGATTCATGATATTGGTTTCTTCGTTGCTTATAGCAAGCGCAGCGCAGGTTTCCAAAAGCTGATAAAGTTCCGTGTTGTCTCTGATTGGATGCGGAGGCGGAGTAGGTTGACAGTCGAGTAGCAGTGCCAGCATCCATGACCAGAACAAATCGATGTCTTTGGTATGTATGGATCCCAAATTTCCAAATAATAATTTTTTCGTTGACTCCACCCCAAAGCAGATTAGCCCATCTTGGTCGAGTAGGTGTGGCTCAATACCGTTACTGTGAAACTCCATGGCTTCTACATCCGCATTGTATATGAAGTTTTCCGCCGGTTTGTTTGCGGCATACCACTTGTCGGAGATTGCTCTCATTTCGTCTTGCATGTGGTGCTCCTTCGTAGGGCATCGTCCGCACATGGCTGAACCTTCAAACTGAGTGATGCGAAGCAAATCACTCCGGGGTCATCATCACCGCAAGCGTCATTTTGATGAACTCTTCATTTTTATCGATGGCGCCTAAGGCTCCACGGATGTTATCGGCGACGTCGGCCGCTCCACGCTGCTCAGCCCAAAGCGTGAGTTCCATGATGGCGGCTTCGAGAGCGAGCTGGTTTTCGTTGATCTTGAACAACAGGGAAGGGAGCAAGTCTGAGTTCGGCATCGCGATTCCTCCGTGAAGTTTTCAGCGTAGCAGCAAATTAGGAAGTGACGAACGGTAGGCAGGACGCCTAAGGAAGGAATGAAGCTTGTACCAATTTTTGTACCACTGACCGTGTAAAGCAGGTTAAAACCGGGTATTCCAAAGTAAGGAAGTGCCCGGTTTCATTGGCTCTGCGTACTTTGCCTTACCCCTTGAGAATCACCGTGTAATTCTGCTCAGGCGGAGTTAGGTCTTTTTACCAGTCGTGAAGGGCTGCCACAACCCATTGCGGACGCTGACTCATGCTGTGATTGAGGGGCTAGCTGGTAGGTGGCCAAGCAGCTTCCGTCCAACCTCGTTCGAAGCGTTTGTTAGGCAAGGCAAACAGTTTATTTACAACTGAATTGAACTTCGGCACCAGCATATGAAGAGTAGGGGTTATACGGTTTCGCAGAGGAGCTTTGTACAAAAAGCTGCTTGCCTTGTTTTTTACAAAACGCAGCAGACTCTTTCAGTATCTCTACCTTCACCGAGCTACCGTTATAGGCCATCGCATCCTCCTTTTCATAAACGTAGTTGCCTCCGCCAAGGTCAACGATGCCAGAGTTCGTTGTGCAGCCGAACAGTGCGAGCAGAGCAACTGTAGAGATAACGATTCGCATATTTTTCCTCAAAAATTGAATGGCCTAACTCGAGTGGATGACACATCTGGCGTAACGTTTTCTGCCGATTGTGTCTGATAACGCTCCATGCCCATGCGTAACTCCCTGTTCGGTTTGAGTATCGCGCTGGAAATGCGACATAAATCGAGGAGGAAAAGCGACATGACGTGCATACAATACTGGCGCATTAGCATCGTGTCCAAGGTCCGCTTTTGGCTATAGTGGTCACTCCGGCGCCATCATCACCGCGAGCGTCGTCTTGATGAATTCTTCATTCTTATCGATGGCTTCCAAAGCGCCCCGCACGTTATCGGCAACATCGGCTGATCCGCGCTGCCCGACCCAGTTCGACAGTTCCAGGATGGCGGCCTCCAGGGCGAGTTGGTTTTCGTTGAGCTTGTGGAGCAGGGAAGGGAGCAGGTCAGAATGTGGCATCGCGAATCCTCGGTTTTGAGGTCAGCGTAGCAGGGGAGTGTAAGGTCGGCAGGACGCCGGAAAAGGGAGTGAAAGACAGCTGTTTCAAGTCATTTCTGAGGGCGAGTTGCGGAAATAGCCAAAAAGATGCGGAAACGATCCGTGGAAGCCAGAACGAAAACTCAAACCCCAGAAACGACAAAGCCCTGAATAATCAGGGCTTTGTCGTATAAAGATGGCGGAGGCGATGGGATTCGAACTCATGGACCTGTTACAGTCGACGGTTTTCAAGACCGTTGCCTTAAACCACTCGGCCACACCTCCGTTTGCGTTGCGGGCGCCATAATACCTGAATGAAACACACTGTCAAACTCTCTGCATAGCTTGTTACAGAGCGTCTGTTATGATCTTTGCGACTGAACGTTTCAAACCAACAGGAGTGTCGCCATGCGCGAACAGGATTACGCAGTTAATAACAGCGTGCAGGCTGAGCAGCTAGAGGTTAGCCGCGTCCTGCGCAACACATACGGCTTGCTCGCCCTGACCCTGGCTTTCAGCGGTGTAATGGCCTACGTTGCCCAGCAGATGCGTGTTGGCTACCCGAACGTTTTCGTGGTGCTGATCGGCTTCTACGGTCTTTTCTTCCTCACCAACAAACTCCGTGATTCGGCCTGGGGCCTGGTGTCGGCATTTGCCCTGACCGGTTTCATGGGTTTCCTGCTGGGCCCGATCCTTAACCGTTACCTGGGCATGCAGGGCGGCGCTGAAGTGGTCAGCTCGGCGTTCGCGATGACGGCGCTGGTGTTCGGTGGTCTGTCGGCGTATGTGCTGATTACCCGCAAGGACATGAGCTTCCTCGGCGGTTTCATCACGGCAGGCTTTTTCGTGCTGCTGGGTGCGACGCTGGCGGGCATGTTCTTCCAGATCAGCGGCCTGCAACTGGCGATCAGCGCAGGTTTCGTGCTGTTCTCCTCGGTCTGCATTCTGTTCCAGACCAGCGCCATCATCCATGGCGGCGAGCGTAACTACATCATGGCCACCATCAGCCTGTATGTATCGATCTACAACCTGTTTATCAGCCTGTTGCAGCTGTTCGGCATCATGGGCCGCGATGACTGATCGTTGGCATTGAGTAAAAAACCCGCCCAGGCGGGTTTTTTATTACCACAAATCCAGGATTACTCTGTAATGACGATGCTGCCATCGGCTTGCTGGCGGTAGATGGTGTAGGGCAGGAGCAGGGTATCGAGAGCGCCGGAGATGACCACGTCAATCAGCACAATGGCAGGGGCACTATCATGTACCTGCTCATCGCGGCCTTTTTCCAGGGGCGCATTCAGCGTGCAAAAGTCGTAGGTCACGCCGCTGTAGATTCGTGGTACCGCGCCGCAATAACTCTTGTGGTCCTTGAGGCTTTTTGCGGCCGCTTCGTCACTGCGTACAACCGTCTGAATCGTGCCGCACCCCGCAAGCGTCATTGCCACGAGCAGCATTGCCAGAGTTTTCATGCCGTCAATCCTTCGCCGGAAACCATCAATCTACTGCAGGCTGAAATAAATATCACTCACGCCATGGGCGGCAACCGGCGCTTGACCGGGGTTTTCTTGACGATCGCCGTATTGGTTTCAGCGTGGGTGTTGAGGCGGTCGAGCAGGGTGTCCAGTTGTTCCATCGAGCGCACATGCAGGCGCGCAATGAAACAGTCGTCGCCGGTCACCTTGTCGCACTCGGTGAACTCGGGAATGGCCATGATTTGCCGTTCCACTTCCTGCAATTGCCCCGGTAGCGGGCGAATACGCACGATGGCCTGGAGTTGATAGCCAAAGCATTTCGGGTCGATTTCAACGGTGTAGCCCTTGAGCACGCCTCGTTCCTCCAGGCGGCGCAAACGCTCGGCAACGCTGGGGGAGGACAGTCCGCTGATTTGCGCCAGGGCCTTGAGCGAGCGCCGCGAGTCTTCCATCAGCGCCGTGATCAGCAGCTGGTCGATGTCATCGGTCATGGCGAAACCCTCCGTTAGGCGTTTTTTCCAAATGGCCTTTATAAAAAAGGCAGATTCCGAGTTTAGCCTGCTTTTTGCTCTGGAGTAGCCCCTGGGTGCATTGGCATACTTTGGCCACAAACACAGGAGTCTGATGATGGACAAATCCCTACGCCGCGGTTCGTTCGAAATGACGGCCGCCATGCTGATCTCCGGCACCATCGGTTGGTTCGTGCTGGTGTCCGGGCAACCGGTGCTGGACGTGGTGTTCTGGCGCTGCCTGTTCGGTGCCGGCACCTTGCTGTTGATTTGCGCGGCCTTTGGCTTTCTGCGCCCCGGCATTCTGACCCGCACCACGTTCCTGCTCGCCGTGCTCAGCGGTGTGGCGATTGTCGGCAACTGGGTGCTGTTGTTCGCGTCCTATTCCCGGGCGTCAATTGCCATCGGCACCGCCGTCTATAACGTCCAGCCGTTCATGCTGGTCGGGCTGGCGGCGTTGTTCCTCAACGAAAAGATCACCGCGCAGAAACTGACCTGGCTGGGCGTTTCGTTTCTCGGGATGCTGGCGATTGTCAGCGCCCATGGCAGCCAGGGCGAGAGCGGCGGCGATTACCTGATGGGCATTGCCTTGGCCTTGGGCGCGGCGTTTCTCTACGCGATTGCCGCGTTGATCATCAAGCGTTTGACTGGGACCCCGCCGCATTTGATCGCACTGATCCAGGTCAGCACCGGCGTGTTGTTGCTCGCGCCATTCGCGAATCTTTCCGTACTGCCGCAGGCACCGAGTGCGTGGGCCAGCCTGGTGACGCTGGGCATGGTGCACACCGGCGTGATGTACGTGTTGTTGTACGGCGCGATTCAAAAACTGCCGACTGCGCTGACGGGCGCGCTGTCCTTCATCTACCCGATCGCGGCGATTTTCGTCGACTGGTTTGCTTTCGACCATCGCCTGGAGCCGCTGCAATGGATCGGCGTCGCGGCGATTCTGCTGGCCGCTGCCGGCATGCAACAAGGCTGGTCGCTGAAGTTTCGGCGCACGGTGACGCCGTAACCCGCGCCCCAGGCGTCAGATATTCCAGCGCGGCGCGCTCTTGGCCAGGCGCTGGCACATCTCGCCGACGTTGGCGGCCAGTTGTTGAGTCAGCAAGCGATAGCCGTCCAGCATGTTGTAGACCGGCGCATCGAGGCTGACAAGCGGCACATCCACGGGACGATTGAGCCGCTGGGCGGCGCCTGATTTCAACGCCCGGGCCATGCCGATCAATTGCACGCGAATCTGCCGATGCTCGGCTTTCAATGCTGTTTGCATCAGCGACATCGCCTCGGGGTCATTGGCATCCGGTCGGGTATTGCCGAGGATTTCCAGGGTGCTGACGCACATGCGCAGGTTGCGCTGGAGGGCATCGAGGTCGGTTATGGAAATCTTCACTTCCTTGGACACCGAGGGCATCAGTGAACGAAGTTGCACCATCGCCGCGTTCAGGCGGGTCATGAGCTTGATGTGTTCGTCGGCGGTGATGGCTTGGCCGTCAATGATGCGCCCGTAGATTTTCGCGCAATCACGCAGCGCATCGGCCAGGTTGTAGCGCCAGGAATAAACCGCGTACAGCGGCAGGGCGAAGGAAAACGCCAGGGCCAGGGCAATGCCGATCAGGATATCCACCCCGCGCCACAAGCCATCGGTGACCGGGTTGTCGCCGTGCCCGGCAACGATGAACACGGTAATCGCCGACAGCAGCGCCGTGTAACCACCCTTGCCGATGGCGTGATACGAGAAAAACCCGCAGACCACCGACATCGCGAAATAGGTCAGCCAGGGCATCCCGAGCCAGGCCTGTTGTGCCACCAGCACCAGGCCGACACCGGCGCCGATCAAGGTGCCGATGGCGCGCTCGGCGGCTTTCTTGCCGATGTTGCCGTGGTGCTGCAAGCCGCCGATCACCACCAGCATCGTTACCGACGCCCACTCACCGTGGGGCAGATTGATCCCGGTGGTCAGCAGGATCGTCGCCAGCAACCCGAGCGACACCCGCACCGCATGGATCACTCGGGCATGGCGGTAGCGCCGGTACGGGTCCAGCAGCGGACGCAGCAGTCGGCGCAGCAAGGGTGGCAGTCGATGGGCTATGGATGTACTCAGGCTGGCTCTCCTCAGAAGATGTAGTCGGTGGTCAGGAAGCTCGAACTGCGGCCGCTGATGATCTCGCTGATCAGGTCCTTGTTGGTCTCCTGGAACTTGGTGGCTACCAAGGTACGGATCGAAAACACCCGCAGCGCGTCATGTACCGACAACGTGCCTTCGGCCGAGTTCTTGCGGCCATTGAAGGGATAGGTGTCCGGGCCGCGCTGGCACTGGGCATTGAGGTTGATGCGCCCGACCTGATTGGCGAAGGTGTCCACCAGCCGGCCGACCGCCACCGGGTTGGTGCCGAAGATGCTCAATTGCTGGCCGAAGTCCGACTCCAGTACGTAGTCGATCACGGTATCCAGATGCCGGTACGGCACGATGGGGATGACGGGGCCGAACTGTTCTTCCTGATAAACGCGCATCTGCGGCGTGACCGGGTACAGCACCGCCGGGTAGAAGAACGACGCACGAGCTTCGCCGCCGTTGGGGTTGACCACCTTGGCGCCTTTGCTCTCGGCGTCCGCCACCAGTGCATGCAGATAGTCGACCTTGCCCGATTCCGGCAGCGGCGTCAGGGCTACGCCACTTTCCCAGGGCATGCCGGGTTTGAGGTTGGCGAGCCTGGCATTGAATTTGTCGATGAAGGACTCGACCACGTCTTCGTGGACAAACAGGATCTTCAGCGCGGTGCAGCGCTGGCCATTGAACGACAGCGAGCCGGTCACCGCTTCACTGACCGCATTGTCCAGATCCACTTCCGGCAGGACGATGCCCGGGTTTTTCGCATCCAGGCCCAGCGCCGCGCGCAGGCGGTGGGGTCTCGGGTGGAGTTTTTTCAGGTTACTGGCGGCCTTGTTGGTGCCAATGAAGGCAAAGATGTCGATCTTGCCGCTGGCCATCAACGCACTGACCGTCTCGCGGCCGCTGCCGTAGATGACGTTGATCACCCCGGTCGGAAAGCTGTCGCGGAAGGCCTCCAGCAGCGGGCGAATCAGCAGCACGCCGAGCTTGGCCGGCTTGAACACCACGGTGTTGCCCATGATCAGCGCCGGGATCAGCGTGGTGAAGGTTTCGTTCAGCGGATAGTTGTAAGGTCCCATGCACAGGGCCACGCCCATCGGCACGCGACGGATCTGGCCGAGGGTGTCCTGCTCCAGTTCGAAACGGCTGGAGCGACGGTCGAGTTCTTTCAGCGCATTGATGGTGTCGACGATGTAGTCGCAGGTGCGGTCGAACTCTTTTTCCGAGTCCTTGAGGTTCTTGCCGATTTCCCACATCAGCAACTTGACCACGGCGTCGCGCTGCTCGCGCATGCGCCCGAGGAAGGTTTCGACGTGCTGGATGCGTTCGGCCACGCGCATGGTCGGCCACAGGCCCTGGCCGCGGTCGTAGGCACGGACTGCTGCGTCGAGGGCGGTCAACGCGGTGTCGGCATCCAGCAGCGGGGTGCTGCCGAGGATCACTTGCTCGTCGCCATTCGGGCCTGCCAGGTACACCGGGCTGCGGACCTGGGCCAGTGGCCCGTTCCAGGTTCTCAGTTCGCCATCGACCAGGTACTCGCGCTGCTCGGTCTGGCCGTCGAGGCGGTACTTTTCCGGGATGTCGGCGGGGCTTGGGAACAGGTTCTGAAGAATATTGGCTGTGGTCATGTCGCTACCCCTCTGGATTGGCTGATGCACTGATGAATCGTTTTAGCAGACCTCAGCAACGCTTGTCATGACTCATCTCAGCGTTTTTCCGCACAGCGTGATGTCCGGGGACTTATCGGTGCCTTCCGTCATGGCCTCAGAAGCGCCCCTTGTTGGCCCCCAATGCCCTCAACCCGCCCGCGCGGGGTGCCTTAATGTTGACTCTCCTTGATCACAACAAAAAGAGCTGCACCCGGCTGGCCGGGCAGCCATTGAGAGGACAGCCATGCGGGCAAGCCGATTAACTGAAAAGCCTAGCCTTTGTTTGGCCTTGGTGGGGTGTGTCTTTGCGGCGTTGCTTGCCGGGTGCGGCGAAAAGCCGAACAACCCGCCGACCCGCAGCGAAGCAGGCGCAGCGAGGCCCGCCGACGTCGAGCTGGCGCAGGTCTACGACAACAGCTGCAAGCTGTGCCACGCCAACCCGGCGGCCGGGGCGCCGCTGACCGGCGACATCAAGGCCTGGCAACCACGGGTATTGCAGGGTGCCGACACGCTGCTCGACCACGCGATCAACGGTTACAACGGCATGCCGCCGATGGGCATGTGCATGCAGTGTTCGCAAGAACAGTTCCTGGCGCTGATTGCCTTTATGTCCGGCCAGCAAATCCAATAACAAGAACGGCAGGGTGCGATTCATGACGATGGACCTGACACGGCGTCAGTTGTTGCAACGGGCGAGCGTCATTGGCGCCTTTACCGCGCTTGGCTCAACACCGGCACTGGCCGAGCTGCTGCGCGCGCCACGCCTGATTCCCTGGCGCAACTGGTCGGGAGGCCAGAGTTGCCTGCCGGCGGCGCGGCTGGCGCCCAAGAACCTGGATGAGTTGACGCACGTGGTGCGCCAGGCCCCCGGCAAGATCCGTCCGGTAGGCTCGGCGCACTCCTTCAGCGCGCTGGTGCCCACCGACGGCACCTTGCTGTCGCTGAGCTATTTCACGGGGTTGCTCGATCACGATCCGCAAACGCTGCAGGCCGAGTTCGCCGCCGGTACGCCGATGTCACGCATGGGCACGCCGCTCAAGGACATAGGCCAGGCCCTGCAAAACATGGCTGACATCGATTACCAGACCTTGGCCGGCGCGATCTCGACCTCGACCCACGGTACCGGTAAGAACTTTCAATCCTATTCTGCCCATGTCTGCGGCATGCAGCTGGTGACCGCCAGCGGCGAGGTGCTGGACTGCGACGCCGACCGCCATCCCGAAGTGTTCAACGCAGCTCGGGTATCCCTGGGGGCGCTGGGCGTGGCCACCAGGGTGCGCCTGCAAAACCGCCCGGCGTATCGCTTGCGGGAGCGCCAATGGATCGCTAAAACCGAAGAGTTGCTGGAAGACCTGGACAAGAACACCCGGGAAAACCAGCACTGGGAAATGCTCGTGGTGACCCATTCCGACTACGCCTTGTCGATCGCCCTGAACGAAACCACCGACCCGGCGACACCGCCGGTCCCGGCGGATGAGGAGGGCGGCAACGAGTTCGTCACGCTGATCGAGAAGATCGACAAATACGCCAGCGACTTCCCGGACCTGCGCCGCACCATGCTCAATAACCTGCGTCACCTGGCCAGTTTCGATGACCGGGTGGGTGACTCGTTCGACATCTACGCCAACGTGCGCACGGTGCGTTTCAACGAAATGGAATATTCCGTGCCGGCGGAATACGGCCCGGCCTGTTTGCGCGAGATCCTCAAACTGATCCAGGACAAGGACCTGCGCACCTGGTTTCCGATCGAGTACCGTTACGTCAAGGCCGACGACATTCCCCTGAGCATGTTCGAAGGCCGCGACAGCTGTTCGATCTCGGTCCACCAGCATTACCAGATGGATCATCACAACTTCTTCGCCGCCATCGAGCCGATTTTCTGGAAGTACAACGGCCGGCCGCACTGGGGTAAGTTGCATACCCTGAACGCGAAAAGCCTGCAGCCGCTGTACCCACGCTGGCAGGATTTCATCCAGGTGCGGCAGGCACTCGACCCCAGCGGCAAATTTCTCAATGCGCATCTGTCTTCCATTCTGGGGGTTAGCTGATGGCCGTCAATCGCCGCAATTTCTTGCTTGGCAGCGCGGGTGTCGGCGCCTTGTTGCTGGGTGTCGGGGCGTGGCTGCGGCCGGGTGACCGAGGCGCGCCCTACAGCGATTACTTCCGTACGCTGAACCGCGAACTCAAGGACCACGGGCCGATGCGACCGGTGATGCTGATCGACCTTGATCGGCTGGATCACAACATCGATGTGGTGATGCAATCGGTCAAGCGCGGCGGCAAGCACCTGCGCCTGGTGGAAAAATCACTGCCGGCACCGGGGCTCCTGGCCTACATCGCCCAGCGCGCCGGCACCCAACGCCTGATGTCGTTTCACCAGCCGTTTCTCAACCATGACGCGGTGCAGTTTGCCGAGGCCGACATTCTGTTGGGCAAGCCGCTGCCGGTGCGTTCGGCCGAGTTGTTCTATCAATCGCACAAGGGGCCTTTCGACCCTTCGAAGCAATTGCAATGGCTGCTTGATACACCGGAGCGCCTGCAGCAATACCTGGCCCTGGCTCAAGGGCTGGGCACGCGAATGCGGGTGAACATCGAACTGGATGTCGGGCTGCATCGCGGTGGCGTCAGCGACCTTGGCGTACTCGGGCAGATGCTGGCGCTGATCAGCCAGCACCCGCAGCACCTGGAATTCGCCGGATTCATGGGCTACGACCCGTTCGTGGGCATGGGCGTGCCGGGGATTCTGGGCTCGCCCGAGGAACTGTTCGCCAAGGTGATGGTGATTTACAACCGCTGCGTCGATTTCACCCGTCAGCAATACCCCGGTTTGTGGCGCGAAGGGCTGACCCTCAATACGGCCGGCAGCCCGAGCTATCGCATGCATGAGCACGAACAGCTCAGCAGTGAAGTATCGGTGGGGACGGGGCTGCTCAAGCCCACTCACTATGATTTGCCGTCACTGGCCGAGCATATGCCGGCCGCTTATATCGCCACGCCGGTGTTGAAAAGCACCGGGGCGGTGAATATTCCGGCGCTGGATGACAAGTCCAGGTTGTTTTCCTGGTGGGACACCAATCAGCGCGAGACGTATTTCATCTATGGCGGTAACTGGATGGCGGAGTTCGAATCGCCAGCGGGGTTGCAGAGCAATGGCGTGTATGGCCGCAGCTCGAATCAGGAAATGGTCAATGGTTCGGCGGCGGTGGGGTTGACGGTGGAGGACCAGGTGTTCTTGCGCCCGACCCAGACCGAGTCGGTGTTGTTGCAGTTCGGGGATTTGCTGGCGGTTCGGGGTGGGAAGATTGTGGATAGCTGGCCGGTGTATTCCTGAGGAAGATTCTGAGTCTGTTAGACCGCTATCGCGAGCAGGCTCACTCCCACATTTGGAATGCATTCCAATGTAGGAGTGAGCCTGCTCGCGATAGCGTCAGCTCAGTCAAAACGCATAGGGAATGCTGACTTTGGCCCAAAGCATTTCCCCTTCAGGCCGGTTTTCCACGTCGAATTCCTTGGCCCAGCGAATCTCCGCGCTGGCGTATTTGAGGAAGGTCCAGTGCAGCGCCGGGCCAATGGCAAACACTTGCCCGCGCACCCCGTCGTTCACGTCCTGGCCATTGAACTGCACGGTGTGGCCGAACTGTTTGTCGTCGGTGGTTTGCTTGAGGTAGTAGCCGTTCAACCCGAGCATCAGGTCGTCGGTGATCTTGAAACTGGCCGAATAGTCGAAGTGGAAAATCTGCCCCGACTTGTAGTCGGTGTCTTTGTTTTTCCCGTTGAAACTGTAGGTGGTCTTCATCGACACCTCGGTTCTGTCCGTCGGCAGCCAGGTGAAGGAGAACAAGGGTTTGTAGGTGTAGAAGTTGTTGCTGGTGTTGGCCAGGCGATCAACGCTGTATTCGCCGGTAGGCACGGTGACTTCAATGGCGGCGCCGAGGGTCAGGTTTGGGCCCATGTCCCAGAGAATGATCGGCGCGACCGTGGTGTCGCCCATGCCTTCGCGGGTGTCCTGCAAGCCGAATACCGAGACTTCCTGCTTGAGCCAGGGCTGCGCGATGTAGCCGGCCAGCCGGCCGCCGAACACTCGCACCGGGCTGATGTAATCCAGGCGCGGAATGACCGCCGTGGACTCGATCTCGACGTTCGGCACCTTGCCGCCGAGCGAACTGATGTTCAGCTTCGTGGCTTTGTAGTGGTTGTAGTAGACGTTGAAGGCAACCATGTTGTCCGGAAGGCTGTCGGGCGAAAGCGGCAACATGAAAAAACCGTCGGTGCCGGGGCCGATGTTGTCTACACCAGCCTCGGTGGCCAGCGCCGGTTGCAGGGCGCAGACGCCGGCCAGGCCAATGACCAGTAGGGGAAATGTCGTGCGGGTCGGGATCATGGGTGTACTCATTATTATTGTTAGCGGGCTGTCCGGCATCCATACGAGGGCCGCAACATAGAAATAAGCTGTCTGCGCCCTGCAAGGCAGGGTATTGGCGGCCATTTAGGGGGACTTCTGCGGACAGCCTTTGCACCCTGTGCTAACTTCCTTCGACATAACCGGTTACAAAAATAAGAATGCAGCTCGACCCGGAATGTATAGCCCCATGCAAATGAAAGTGACCGATCCCACCTTTGAACTGGCGCTGGTGTCGCCGTTTCTCCTGCAGACCCTGGCCGAAGTCGCCGAGCAAAAAGGCATCCACCCACAGAGCCTGTGCCGAGGGCTGGGTTTTACCTTTGAAGACCTGCAGGACCCGGCGCAGCGTATTTCCTATCGCCAGGCCGTGGCCATGATTCAGCGCGCGCTCAAGGCCTTGCCCAATCAGGGGCTGGGCTTGTGGGTCGGCGCGCAGAATGTGCTCGGTACGCTGGGGTTGTTGGGGCATGTGTTGTCGCTGTGCAAGACCCTGCGCGATGCCTTTGAGCTGGGCATTCGCCATCAACACACCTCTGGCGGCATTGTCGTGTCGAGTGTCGAGGAGGTGGGGGATCGGGTGTTTATCGACGTTGAATGCCGCTTGCCGTTCGCCGACGTGCAGTTGTTCGCGGTCGAAGAGTTTTTCGCCAGCCTGCTGGTGTACGGCCGGGCGCTGGTCGGGGTGGATTTCAAGCCGATGGCGGTGGAGTTCATGCATGCCGCGCCGGACTATCTCGGCGAATACTCGCGCCTGCTTGGGCCGGACGTGCGTTTCGGTTGCCTGCAAAATCGCATGGTGATCGATGCGCATTGGCTGGGCGTTCAGTTGCCCAATCACCATTCCCTGGCCCTGCGTCAGGCGGTGAAATTGCTCGAACTGGAAGCCGCGCAGGTGCACCAGAAAATGGATCTGATCCAGGCGGTGGAACGGGCGATTGCCCGGGACCTGACCGAGGGCAGCCACATCGAGAAAATCGCCGGCGACCTGAACATGAGCAGCCGCACCTTGCGCCGCCGCCTCACCGAACACGCGCTGACCTTCGAAACGCTGCTGGAGCAAGTGCGCCAGGCCCGCACCATGAGCCTGCTGGCCAACCCGGACATGTCCATCGAACGCATCACCGAGGAAGTCGGCTACAGCGACGTGCGCAGCTTTCGCCGGGCGTTCAAGCGCTGGACTGGCATGAGCCCGAGTGCGTTCCGCAACGAAAGCCCCAGCACGGTCTGATCTTTTTGTGGTGAAGGGGGCAAGCCCCCTTGTCACAGGTTCCTGGCCTCTGACGGCACACAAACCCTCGTACTCCGGTTAAACTCTGTGCTCTTTTTCAAGGAGTTCATATGAGCCATTACCAGCCGGGCATTCTCGCCACCCCCGTTCCGCCTCAAGCCCGCCATATGTTCTTCGCCCTCGAATCCGTCGATGCATTGCCGGTCGCGCTCGATAACTTGATGCAACTGGTGGACGGGAAATCGGCTGTCGTCGGCTTCGGCGAATCCCTGGTCAAGGCGCTGGAGGGGCAGATCGAAGGCCTGCGCACTTTCCCGGCACTGACTGGGGTCGGCGTCGACAATCCGTCGACCCAGCACGCGCTCTGGTGCTGGCTGCACGGTGAAGACCGTGGTGAGTTGCTCAACCGCAGCAACGCCATCGAAGCGGCACTGGCCCCGGCGTTGCGTCTGGTGCAGATGAACGAAACCTTCCGCCATATGAACGGCCATGACCTGACCGGCTTCGAAGACGGCACCGAGAACCCCCACGACGCAGCCGCCGTGGCCGCCGCCCTGGTGGGTGAGGGCGCAGACGGTACGGTGGGTGGCAGCTTTGCCGCGATCCAGCAGTGGCAGCATGACTTGAAAGGTTTTCATGGGCTGTCGGCGGATGAAAAAGACAACATCATGGGCCGCCGCTTGAGCGATAACGAAGAGATCGACGACGCGCCGGTTTCCGCCCACGTCAAACGCACCGCCCAGGAAAGCTTCGCGCCCGAGGCCTTCGTGGTGCGCCGTTCGATGCCGTGGATCGAAGGTGACCGCGCCGGTCTGATGTTCCTGGCCTTCGGTTTTTCCCTCGACGCCTTCGAAGCCCAACTGCGCCGCATGAGTGGCCTGGAAGACGGCATCACCGACGGTCTGTACCGCATCAGCCGTCCGATCACCGGTGGCTACTACTGGTGCCCACCGCTCAAGGACGGTCGACTGGACCTGCGCGCATTGCGCGTCGGCTGAGCCGCAAGGAGTGCCTATGAACCTGGTGCGCTGGGGCATGATCGGCTGTGGCAGTGTCGCTGAACGCAAAAGCGGTCCGGCCTTCTACAAGGCGCCCGGGTCGGCGTTGGTGGCGGTGATGGGGCGGCGCCTGGAAGCGGTCACCGACTACGCCGCTCGTCACGGCATTGCGCGGGTCTACACCGATGCGCAGGCGCTGATCAACGATCCCGAGGTCGACGCGGTGTACATCGCCACACCGCCCGACAGCCATCACGCCTATGCCTTACAGGTGGCCGCCGGCGGCAAGCATTGCTGCGTGGAAAAACCGATGGCGCTGAATGCCGGGCAAAGCCGTGAAATGCAGCAGGTGTTTGCCGATGCCGGGCTGCACCTGTTCGTGTCTTATTACCGACGTTCGCTGCCACGCTTCCGGCAAGTGCGGCAATGGCTGGAAGAGGGGCGGATCGGCGAGGTCCGGCACTTGACCTGGACCCTCACCAAAGCCCCGTCGGCAGCGGATCAAAACGGCACCGATAACTGGCGCACCGATCCGGCGATTGCCGGTGGTGGCTACTTTGCGGATCTGGCCAGCCATGGCCTGGACCTGTTTCAGTACCTGTTCGGCGATATCGTCGAAGTCGCCGGGCTCACCGCGCGGCAGGCCGGTTTGTACACGGCCGAAGATGCCGTCAGCGCCACTTGGCGGTTTGCCAGCGGGGCACTGGGGATGGGCTGCTGGAACTTCGTTTCAGATCGTCGCGAAGACCGGGTCGAAGTGATTGGCAGTACCGGCCGGATCACCTTTTCAGTGTTCGATGAACACCCGGTCGAGCTGCACGCCGATGAACACCTCAGCCTGACCATCGAGCATCACGCCCACATTCAGTGGCACCACGTATTGGGCATGAATGCGCATATTCGTGGCGAGGCGCAGCACCCGGCCGTGGCCGAACAGGCGCTGAAGACCGATTGGGTGATGGACCAGATTCTCAAGCGGCACTGATCCCTCAGGTCACACACAATCCCCTGTAGGAGCGAGCCTGCTCGCGATAGCGGTTTCACATTCAACATTGAAATCGACTGACCCGCCGCCATCGCGAGCAGGCTCGCTCCTACAGTTTTGGGTTGCATCGCGCATCTAACCTTATGCGCATTCGGTATTTCTCAAGTCTGTCAAAACTTCTCTAAGATCACGTCATAACTCGTTATAACAAGTGATCTGCCATGACCGATAACGTTCTATCCCTGAGCAGCGTCCCGTTGCACACCCAGCTGCGAGATTTGCTGCGCACCCGCATCCTCGACGGCGAATACCCCCAAAACAGCCAGATGCCTTCCGAAAGCGAGCTTGGCGCGTTGTTCAAGGTCAGCCGCATCACCGTGCGCCAGGCCTTGGGCGACCTGCAAAAGGAAGGGCTGATCTTCAAGATCCACGGCAAGGGCACCTTCGTCGCCAAGCCGAAAACCTTCCAGAACGTCAGCACCCTGCAAGGCCTGGCCGAGTCCATGGCCGGTCGCGGCTATGAGGTGATCAACCGCCTGCGCAGCTTCAAGTTCATTGCCGCCGAAAAGCTCGTCGCCGAGCGTTTGCAGGTGGCCGAAGGCGAGGTCGTGACGCAGATCAAACGGGTGCGCCTGATCAACCGCGAGCCGATTTCCCTGGAAATCACTTACCTGCCCAAGGCCGTTGGTGAGCGCCTGGAAAAAGCCGACCTGGTCACCCGCGACATTTTCCAGATCCTGGAAAACGACTGTGGCCTGGCCCTGGGGCACGCCGACCTGGCCATCGATGCGGTACTGGCCGACAGCGACCTGACTCGGGCGCTGAACGTCGAACCCGGCTCGCCGATCATGCGCATCGAACGCTTGACCCACGATGTCGACGGTCAGCCTCTGGACTTCGAACACCTTTACTACCGTGGCGATGCCTTCCAGTACCGCCTGCGGATCGACCGGCAAAAAGGGGAGCAGGCATGACGCGCAGTACGTTGGAGCAGGAATACGACATCGTCGTGATCGGAGGCGGCACCGCCGGCCCCATGGCGGCGATCAAGGCCAAGGAACGCAACCGCGACCTGCGGGTGTTGTTGATCGACAAGGCCAACGTCAAGCGCAGTGGCGCGATCAGCATGGGCATGGACGGCCTGAACAACGCGATCATTCCCGGCCACTCGACGCCTGAGCAGTACACCAAGGAAATCACCATCGCCAACGACGGTATCGTCAATCAGGCCGCGGTGTACGCCTATGCCACCCACAGCTTCGAAACCATCGAGCAACTGGACCGTTGGGGTGTGAAATTCGAGAAGGACGAAACCGGCGACTACGCGGTGAAGAAGGTCCACCACATGGGCGCTTATGTGTTGCCGATGCCGGAAGGGCACGACATCAAAAAGGTTCTGTACCGCCAGCTCAAGCGGGCGCGGGTGAGCATCACCAATCGCCTGGTCTGCACCCGATTGCTGACGGATGAGGAAGGCGCGGTCAACGGCGTGATGGGCTTCGACTGCCGCACGGCGGACTTCCATGTGATCAAGGCCAAGGCGGTGATCCTCGCCTGCGGTGCCGCCGGACGCCTGGGGTTACCGTCCTCCGGCTACCTGATGGGCACCTACGAAAACCCGACCAATGCCGGCGACGGCTACTCGATGGCCTACCACGCCGGGGCCGAGCTGGCGAACCTGGAATGCTTCCAGATCAACCCGCTGATCAAGGATTACAACGGCCCGGCCTGCGCCTACGTCACCGGCCCCTTGGGCGGCTACACCGCCAACAACAAGGGCGAACGCTTCATCGAGTGCGACTACTGGAGCGGGCAGATGATGTGGGAGTTCCATCAGGAGCTGGAAAGCGGCAATGGCCCTGTGTTCCTCAAGCTCGATCACCTGGCCGAGGAAACCATCCAGAACATCGAAGAGATCCTGCACAGCAACGAGCGTCCGAGTCGCGGCCAGTTCCACGCCAATCGCGGCACCGACTACCGCACGCAGATGGTCGAGATGCACATCTCGGAAATCGGCTTTTGCAGCGGGCATTCGGCGTCGGGGGTGTGGGTCAACGAGAAAGCCGAGACCTCGGTCAAGGGCTTGTACTCAGCCGGGGACATGGCTGCCGTGCCGCACAACTACATGCTCGGCGCGTTCACCTATGGCTGGTTCGCTGGCAACAACGCAGCGGACTTTGTCGCCGGACGCGAGTTTTCAGCGCTGGATGCGCGGCAGATCGAAGCGGAAAAAAAACGGGTCTATGCACCGCTGGATCGTGAGCATGGCCTGCCACCGGCCCAGGTCGAATACAAGCTGCGGCGCTTCGTCAACGACTACCTGCAACCGCCGAAAGTGACGAAGAAGATGCAGATTGGCCTGCAACGCTTCAGCGACATCCAGCGCGACCTCGACCAGATCAAGGCCCACAACGCCCACGAACTGATGCGCGCCATGGAAGTCAGCATGATCCGCGACTGCGCCGAAATGGCCGCCCGCGCTTCACTGTTCCGCGCCGAAAGTCGCTGGGGGCTTTACCACCACCGCGTCGATCACCCGCAACGCAACGACCGCGACTGGTTCTGCCATTGCCACCTGAAGAAAGACGAAAACGGTTTGATGAGCAGTTTCAAGAAAGCCGTCGAGCCTTACATCATCCCGCTGGATGCCGACGAGATGCAGGCCTACGACCGGCTGCGGGTCGGCGCGGATGCCGCCTGAGCATCACCCAAGAGAGAGACCGTGAAATGGCCTATCAAGCCCAGGAAATCTTCTTCCGTTCCAACGCCCCCGTCACCGTCGACGAGGACAAATGCATCGCCCACAAAGGCTGCACCGTGTGCGTCGACGTCTGCCCGATGGACCTGCTGGCGATCAACCCGGCCACGCAAAAGGCCTACATGGCCTTCGACGAATGCTGGTACTGCATGCCCTGTGAAAAGGACTGCCCGACGGGCGCTGTGAAAGTCGAGATCCCGTACCTGCTGCGCTGAAACACAAATCAATGTAGGAGCGAGCCTGCTCGCGAAGAGGCCAGCCCAAACAACGCTAAAACGCCATCCGGCACCACCGGACGCCTGATTCAAGACACCCCTCGTTTCCCACCGCGCCCTGATCGTGGCGGAGACGAACATCCAATAAATGATTCGAGGGGAAACACTCATGATGTTGCGTGCAGCTTTGGCCGGTCTGGTACTGGCTTCATTCACCCTGTCGGCCTCGGCCGAAACCATCCGCATTGCCATCGGCACCCAGGACACCACCATCAACTGCGCCGCCGGCGGATTGTTGATTCGCGAGCTCGGGCTGCTGGACAAATACCTGCCCCACGATGGCCCCTACAAAGACGCCCAATACGAGGTGCAGTGGAAAAACTTCACCAGCGGCGCCCCCCTGACCAACGAGATGGTGGCCGGCAAGCTCGACTTCGGCGCCATGGCCGACTTCCCCGGCGCGTTCAACGGCGTGGCGTTCGAAACGGCGGGCAAGCACAGCCTGTTCATCAGCGTGCTGTCGGGCAGCATCAAGGGCAGCGGCAACGGCATCGTGGTGCCAAGCGCATCGGGCGTGCAGTCCCTGGCAGAACTCAAGGGCAAGACCATTTCCGTGCCGTTCGCTTCCACCGCCCATGGCATGCTGCTGCGCGCCGTCGCGGCCCAGGGCTGGGATCCGCTCAAGGACGTGAACATCATCGCCCAGCCGCCGGAAGTCGCCGGCTCCGCGTTGCAGGCCGGCAAGATCGATGCCCACGCTGACTTCGTACCCTTCGCCGAACTGTTCCCGAGCCGTGGTTTCGCTCGCAAGATTTATGACGGCGCCCAGGCCAACGCGCCGACCTTCCACGGTGCGCTGGTCGATCAGGTCTATGCGAAGAAGTACCCGGAAATCGTCGTCGCTTACCTGCGTGCGAGTATTGAAGCCAACCAGTTGCTGGCGGCTGAACCGGAGAAATACAGCGAGTTGATCGCCAAGGTCACCGGGGTCGATGCCCAGGTCAATTACCTGTTCCATGGCCCCCTCGGCGTGCAGACCCGCGACCTGAGCTGGAAGCCGGAATACCGTCAGGCCGTGGGCACCGCCATCGACACCCTCAAGTTGTTGAAGAAGGCCGATCGCGGTCTGGATCTCAACACCTTTATCGACGACCAATACATCCGCGCCGCCTTCAAGGCTTCGAACCTGGACTACAGCGCGCAACTGGCCAGTTACGGGCAGACGCCGCTCAAGGCCGTCGATGCCACCAGCGGTAAAGCCATCACCGACTTCAGCCATGTGGCGGAAATCTGGGTGCGCGGCGAGCCGAAAGTCCGCCAGTACGCCTCGGCGCAAGCGGCGTTTGCCGCGTTGGCCAGCCTCAAGCAGGAAGGCAAGAGCATCCGCGCGGTGTACGCCCAGGCCAGCGACAGCGGGATCAAGTTGCTGGCGGATCAGGCGTGGTTTGCCACCGATGGGAAAGGGCAGCTGAGTGCGTTCCTGCTCAAAGGCCAGGCCCAACAGTTCGCGACGGCGCAGGGTGGCAAGGTCCTCGACTTCACTGATGCCACTGCGCAGGCCGTGGCTGTTCGCTAACAGCCGAAACACCACAGCCCCCTGTAGGAGCGAGCCTGCTCGCGAAGGCGGTGGGTCAGTCGACATCAATGTTGAACGTGAAACCGCTATCGCGAGCAGGCTCATTCCTACAAGGTTTGAGTCGAGAGGAGGATTTGTGTACCGATCATATTCACGCTGGATTCCCAGAGCCGCATCCTTACTGCTCTGCCTCGTATTCTGGCAACTCGCCGCCAGCCACCACTGGAACCTCGGCCTGGTGACCTTCGCCAATGTCCCGACACCCGTGGCGGTCGTTGAAGCCGCCCTCGGCCTCGGCGACTCGGGCAAACTCGCGCAGCATCTGGGCAGCAGCCTCGGTCGGGTATTCGCCGGTTACCTCGCGGCACTGATCGTCGGCGTGGCCCTGGGCTTGGCCATCGGCCGCTCGAAATGGGCCGAAGATCTGTTGTTGCCGCCCCTGGAAGTGCTGCGCCCGATCCCGGCGGTGGCGTGGATTCCCCTGGCGATCCTGATGTTTCCCTCGTCGGAGCTGTCGATGGTGTTCATCACCTTCACCGGCGCGCTGTTCCCGATCCTGCTCAACACCGTGCACGGCGTCGAAGGCGTCGACCCACGGCTGATCGCCTCGGCGAAAAGCCTCGGGGCAGGGCGCCGGGCCATCCTGCTGGAGGTCGTTCTTCCGGGTGCCGCGCCCAGCATCATCACCGGCCTGGCCATCGGCATGGGCACCTCGTGGTTCTGCCTGGTGACGGCGGAAATGATCTCCGGCCAATTCGGCATCGGCTATTACACCTGGGAGTCCTACACCATCCAGAACTACGCCGACATCGTGGTCGGCATGTTGCTGATCGGCGTGCTCGGGATGGGCAGCAGTCTGTTGATCAAGCGTCTGGGCGGGCTGTTCACGCCTTGGCATCGACCACGAGGAAAAGCCTGATGAGCGTTTTTCAACATCTGGAAGGGCGTATCGATATTCGCGGGCTGTCGATCAGCCTGGGCGAGGGCGACACTGCTTTCGAAGCGGTGCAGGGCCTCGATTGCCAGATCGAGCCGGGGCAGTTCGTGTGCATTCTCGGGCCGTCCGGTTGCGGCAAATCGACCTTGCTCGGCGCCCTGGCCGGCCACCTGCAACCGCGTACCGGCACGCTGAATGTCGATGGCGCAGCGGTGTCGGGCCCATCGCCCCAGCGCGGCATGGTGTTCCAGCAGCACACATTGTTTCCGTGGCGCACGGTGCGCGATAACGTGGCGTTCGGCTTGAAAATGCAAGGCATCGGCAAGGCCGAACGGCACAAGGCGGCGGATGAAATCCTCGCCCTGGTGGGCCTCGAAGGCTTTGCCGGGCGCTGGCCCGACCAGCTCTCCGGCGGCATGCAGCAACGGGTGGAAATTGCCCGGGTGCTGGTCAACCGTCCGCGCCTGTTGCTGATGGACGAGCCCTTCGGTGCCCTCGATGCCCTGACCCGATTGAACATGCAGGAACTGCTGCTGGACATCTGGACGCGCATCCGCACCACCGTGGTGTTTGTCACCCATGACATCGACGAAGCGCTGTTCCTCGCCGATCGCCTGCTGGTCATGAGCTCGCGCCCCGGACGAATCATCGAAGACCTGCGCCTGGACTTCCCCCGGCCGCGCAGCACGGAACTGGTGACCCGCCCTGAATTCTCGCACCTCAAGCGCCATTGCCTCGAACTCCTGCGGCACGAAGACGGCCGGCAACTGCCGCGCCTGAACCCGCTCGGACTTCCCCCTGAAACCAAACTGCCGCGATTTGCCCTATGACCTCACTATTCGATGTAACCGATAACGACGACATTCTTGCCCTGCAACCGCGCCTGACTGACGAGGATGCCGGTGTGCGCCGGATCGCACTGATCGAACTGGCCGATCTCGAGGAGCCGGACGGCCTGCTGTGGTTGATCAATCGACTGGCCGAAGACCCGATTGCAGACGTTCGCGCCGAAGCCGCACGCCTGCTGGAAGCCTGGGAGGACGAACCGGTGGTCGAAGCGTTGTGCCAGGCCCTGACGGATCCATCCCCGGCGGTGCAGGTGGCCGCTGCGCAAAGCCTCAGTCTGCTCAAAAGTGAAGCGGCGGGCCGGGTCATCCTGCCGTGGACCGGGCACGCCGACAGCGGCGTACGCATCGCCGCGTTCAGGGCGTTGCGCGAGTTGCGTTGCCCCGATGCCGCCGATGCGGCTGCCCGGGCACTGGACGATGAAAGCGCCAGCGTGCGCCGCGAGGCGGTGGGCGTGCTCGGCTGGCTCAAGCAACTCGATGCCTTGCCGGTACTGGCGCGGCTGGCCAGCGCTGATCCGGACACCGACGTGCGACGTGCCGCCACCGGGGCACTGGGCCTGGCGTCTGACGCACAGGTGCTGCCGGCCCTGCGCCAGGCCTTGCGCGACGCTGCCTGGCAAGTCCGCGAGGAAGCCGCCACCACCCTGGGCAAGGTCGGCCACCTCGACGCCGGCCCGGCCCTGATCGACGCCCTGGACGACGATTACTGGCAAGTGCGTCTGCGCGCCACCCGCAGCCTCGGTCGCTTGCGTTTTGTACCTGCGCTCGAAGCGCTGATCGACACCCTCGGCCACCGCATCAGCAACCTGCGCAAGGAAGCCGCGTTGGCCCTCGGCGAATTGAACGACCCACGAGCCATTGCGGCATTGCAGGGCGCACAAGACGACGGCGACCCTGAAGTGCGCAAGGCCGTGCGCATTGCCTTGAGTCAACTGCAATGAACCCGCTGGCGATTGGCAATTCCCGCAGCAAACAGCAGTTGCGCCTGAACTGGCCGGATGGTCGCGAACAGCGACTGGGCCACGCCGAACTGCGCCGCCAGTGCCCGTGCTCGCAGTGCCGGGCGTTTCGGTTGCGGGGGATGGCGCCAATGGTGGATGCGCGGGTTCAGGTGATCGAATTGCACTCGCAGGGGTATGGTCTGCAATTGGTCTTCAGCGATGGGCATGAGCGGGGGATTTATCCGTGGGCTTATCTTGCTGGGCTTACCGACTGAATCGAATTCCATTCCTCATCGGGAGTTGTCGCGGTCTGCGGCAGCTCCCCCCGTGTGCGCTTCCAGTTGCTTATGTTGCGAATACAGGTTCAGTAACGGCTCGGATAAACGCATCGTCCACAGTCTTTACGCCATACCGATGCATGAACTCACTACCATTGGCAAAGCGATTGAAGCGTTGCTGGCTAATCATGTAAAAATAATCACAATGGTTAATTACTTCATCAACATTATGCGAGGAGACCAGAATAGCGGTGCCCTCCCTGGCGGCGCCGCGAAGGCATTGCCAAATATAGCGACGAAATTCTGGATCTACACCGGCAGTAGGTTCGTCGAGAATCACGAAGTCTGCAGAAATTGAAAGAAGAGAGAGAGTAAAGAACCAGCGTGTCTCTCCGTAGCTGCATAGCGATGATTTTTTGTTCCATATGTCTTGGTATCGGTCAATTATTGCAGGGCTCCACGCACTTAATTTTTTCAGGGTTTTATCTTGTGTCATGGGCTCGCTTGATGAAAGCGCAGTCACCATTTTAAAGATGTCACGCATGCGCAATGGTGGGGGTGTGGAGATGATTTGAGAAAGGTATAAAAAGTGGCTGAAGTCATTTTTTATGAAACCGGACTTTGCTTTTTTGAGGTCACAGACGATATCGAAAAAAGTTGTTTTCCCAGATCCATTGGGTCCCAGAATGCCGACAATGTCGCCTTGAGCAACCTCAAGAGATGCCTGGGTCAAGAGGGGGTTGTCTGTATAGGAGAAGTCAATGCTCTGCGCCGTGAATTTTTTCATCAGTATCGGCTCCATACGGGATTGATTCTTAGGTGCTTGAACGTTTTGTGCAGTACTGAAATAAATAAAAGAATTATTGCTGTCGTGATGAGTTTGTTGGATTCAAGACCTTGTTCCATTATCTGGCTTGCAAGTGTTAGTGGGTTTGCGAGGTTCAAAGTATCGGTGATGGGGTTTGATCTGCTGGCACTCATTACACCGAGAATCAGCATGCAGAACGAAAAAATGGAAAGCAGAGTGTTCGAGTTCTGAAAATTGATCGGTAGCAATGAGAATGCAGCCCCGAAAGTGCAAAACATGATAAAGCAGATGTAAAAGCGTAGTGCTATATTCAATAGTTCATTGAAGGCATAGTTTCCAAATGGGAATTTGGTCATTAAGTAAAAGGTTGCGCAATAAGATATCGATATTAACGAGTAGGCAATGAAGTGCGATAAAAGAAAAATCAGTTTCGATTCCTTGGAGTAAATAAATGATCGGGTGAATCCGCTTTCCCTTCTTCCGATTATGTAAAAGGCGAATCCGAATAACGCGACGCTAGAGGATATATAGGCATAAAACCATGCTGAAATAGTAATGTAGTTGCTCGAAAAATAGTTGGGGTCTTGCCTGGTTGTTGCAAAAAAATAGAACATCGCACAAGGTGATATCATGATCCAGAAAAAAGCGATGGGTTCTTTTAGTTGTTCTTTTATGAATATGGACGTTAGGGTGAGAACTCTGGGCAGAATATTTTTAGGCATGATTGACTTCTCTATGGGGGTGGGGTCGTTACTTCTTTTCTTTCGTTAATTGAATGGCGTTTTTCAGGTTTGTTGTTTTTCATTTTGCTTTTGCTCGTGTGGTTTGTCGTTTGATGTTAAGAGGTGCTGCAAGAATTAGTTGATTTTAGTGTTGGGTGCAAGCGAGGGTTTTTTGCGTTGTAAGACTTTTCCTATAATGTTTTAAGGTAAGCCCTACGTGATATTAGGAGCCTTAGTGGTTTGGTTTGTATCTAGTGCGGCTAGTTTCTGGCGTGGAACTGTGAAATTCCTTTTTGAAACTGTGCTTTAGTTTTCGGTAAGCAGAAGTGATCTTGCTATGTTAAGTAGGATATTTCTGTAGGGGTAAATGTGCTTTTCGTACTTTTTTATGAGTTTTTATTTTCTTTAGATGCTGATTTTTTTAGAAAGGCGACGAACGGTAGACCTCGTTTTTTGATCGCCCGTTTTGTTCGAGTAAGGAGCGCTGGACGTTACGTTTGAACCGGTCTCCTGTAGGAGCTGCCGCAGGCTGCGATCTTTTTGCTCTGGCCTCAAGAGATCGCAGCCTCGTTTCACTCGACAGCTCCTACAAGTCCTTGCCAGGAAAAAGCCAAAAGAGTACAAATGTACTCCATGACGACTCTGACTCCCCGCCGTACCGCCATCCTGACCTTTATCCGCGATCGCATCGCCGAGCACGGTCAGCCTCCGAGCCTCGCTGAAATCAGCGAGGCGTTCGGTTTCGCCTCCCGCAGCGTGGCGCGCAAGCATGTGCTGGCGTTGACCGAAGCCGGGTTTATCGAGGTCAACCCGAATCAGGCCCGGGGCATTCGCCTGCTCGGGCAGCCGCCGCGTCCCGAGTTGCTGGACATCCCGGTGCTGGGCCGGGTGGCGGCTGGTGCGCCGATCGGTGCCGATGCCGAGGTGCACAGCCGCTTGCTGCTCGATCCGTCGATCTTCTCGCGGGTGCCGGACTACATGTTGCGGGTGCGGGGTGATTCGATGATCGAGGACGGCATTCTCGACGGCGATCTGGTGGGCGTGCACCGCAGCCCCGAGGCCGTTAATGGCCAGATCGTCGTGGCGCGGCTCGACGGCGAAGTCACCATCAAGCGCTTCGAGCGGGTCGGCGATGTGGTTCGCCTGCTGCCACGCAACCCGGCCTACCAGCCGATCATTGTCGAGGCCGACCGGGACCTGGCCATCGAAGGCGTGTTCTGTGGCCTGGTGAGGCAAGGCTGATGGGCGCCGTCGTTGCGCTGGATACGCTGTTCAATGGCGGCCAGGTCTGGAGGGGCCGGCCTGCGCCGCCGGCTGCCAGCCCGCAGCCCACCGGGCATGCCGCGCTGGACGCCGCATTGCCCAGCGGTGGCTGGCCGGAGGCGGCGCTGACAGAAATCCTGTTGGCCGGGCAGGGCGTGGGCGAGTTGCAACTGGTGTGGCCGACGCTGGCACGGCTGTCGGCGGCGGGCGAACGCATCGTGCTGGTGGCGCCGCCTTATGTGCCGTATCCCCAGGCGTGGCAGGGCGCCGGGGTCGATCTGCGTCAGTTGTCGATCATCCGGGCCAGCGAGCGCGATGCGCTGTGGGCGGCGGAACAATGCCTGCGTTCGGGCAGTTGCGGTGCGGTGCTGTGCTGGCCGCACAAGGCCGATGACCGCGCCTTGCGCCGCTTGCAGGTGGCGGCGGAAACCGGCCAGACCCTGGCCTTCGCCTATCGTCCCCTCGGTGAAGCGATCAACCCTTCGCCGGCGGCCCTGCGCATTGCCATCGATGCCCGACCGGCGCAACTGCGCGTGCTCAAGTGCCGCGGCGGCCTGGCCCGTTCGGCGCCGATTGCCTTCGCCGTGGGGCATTGAGGTTGCCATGCGCTGGGTCTGCATTCTTTTCCCGCAATTGGCGCTGGACGCGGTACTGCGTCAGCGCGCCGATCCCGATGAACCCCTGGCGTTGCTGACCGGCCCGGCCCAGCGCCGGGTGCTGCAGGCCGTCAACGGCGCGGCGCGGGCGCTGGGCTTGCGTCCGGGCCAGTCCATGAGCGCGGCACAGGCCTTGAGCAAAGGCTTTGTCACGGCCGAATACGACGCCGCTGAAATCGACCACTGGCAGCAGTTTCTCGCCGCCTGGGCCTATCGTTTCAGTTCCCAGGTCAGCGTGCATTACCCCCGGGCCGTAGTGTTCGAGATCGAGTCCAGCCTCGGCTTGTTCGGCGCCTGGCCGCAATTCGAAGCGCTTCTGCGCCGAGAACTCGGCGAACTGGGGTTTCGGCACCGCATCGCGGCCGCGCCCAACCCGGTGGCGGCGCGGGTGCTGGCCAACGCCTATGACGGTCTGGTGGTGCCGGACGATCAAGCCTTGCAGCATCACCTGGGGCAAATGCCCGTCGACCGGATCGGCCTCGAAGCCTCGGTCGCCACGGCCTTGTCGCGCATGGGCTTGCGCACCTTGAGCCAGGTGCAGGCGTTGCCCCGGCATAGCCTGGCCCGGCGTTTCGAGGCCCAGGTGCTCAAGCATCTGGATGCCCTGTTCGGTTCGCGGCGGCTGGCCCTGGCGTTTTACCTGCCGCCGGACCGCTTCGATGTGCGTATCGAGCTCAATTTCGATGTGCAGTCCCATCAAGCCCTGCTGTTTCCGTTGCGCCGGTTGACCGGCGACCTGTCGGCGTTCCTCTGTGGTCGCGACAGCGGCGTACAGCGTTTCGACCTGCATCTGGAGCACGCCGGGTTGCCGGACACGCTCATCAAGGTCGGCCTGCTCAGCGCCGAGCGCGATCCGGCGATGCTCTTCGAACTGGCCCGGGGGCGGCTGGAGCAAGTCCAGGTCGAGGCGCCGGTGCGCGGCTTTCGCTTGCGCGCCGAGGATTTGCCGACCTTCGTGCCCCAGCATCAGGAACTGTTCGACGATCGCCCGCAGCAGTCCTTGCCCTGGGAACAACTGCGCGAGCGCCTGCGTGCACGGCTGGGGGATGACGCGGTGCATGGCTTGCGCTTCCAGGCCGATCACCGCCCCGAGTGCGCGTGGCAGGCCCGTGCCGATAGCCAGCCCTGCGCGGTGCCGGCCGCGGTGAAACGGCCGGGCTGGCTGCTGACTGAACCGCTGGCGGTGCATCAGGGCTCGGCGCGCATCCTCATGGGGCCGGAGCGTATTGAGTCCGGCTGGTGGGACGGCGACGACGTACGCCGTGACTATTACCTGATCGAAACCCGTGCCGGCCAACAGGGCTGGGCCTACCGGGCGGTCGGTGAGGACGGCCCGCTGTGGTTGCAGGGCTGGTTCGCATGAGCAACGACTATGCCGAATTGCACTGCCTGTCGAACTTCAGCTTCCAGCGAGGTGCCTCCAGTGCCCTCGAGCTGTTCCGGCGCGCGAAAAAACAGGGTTATCAAGCCCTGGCGATCACCGACGAATGCACCCTGGCGGGCATCGTTCGCGCTTGGCAGGCAGCGAAGTCCGTGGAGTTGCCGCTGATCATCGGCAGTGAAATACGCATCGAGAACGGTCCGAAACTGGTGCTGCTGGTGGAGAGCCTCGAGGGCTATCAGGCGCTGTGCCGATTGATCACCCGCGCCCGGCGCCGTACGCAGAAAGGCCAGTATCAGGTGCTGCGCGAGGATTTCAGCGAACCCTTGCCGGGATTGCTGGCGTTGTGGGTGCCGGACGCTGTCGATGCCTTTGAACAGGGCCGCTGGCTCAAACAGGTCTTCGCCGAGCGCCTGTGGCTGGCGGTGCAGTTGCATCGCGGTCAGGACGATGCCCGGCGCCTGAACGATCTGCTGAGCCTGGCCAGGGAGTTACGCATTACGGCTGTGGCCAGTGGCGATGTGCACATGCACGCACGCGGCCGGCGCGCCTTGCAGGACACCATGACCGCGATCCGTCATCACCTGCCGGTGGCCGATGCCGGGTTGCGCCTGCACCCCAACGGCGAACGCCATCTGCGCAGCCTCGACGTGCTGCAGGCGCTTTATCCGCCCGACTTGCTCGCTGAAACGCTGAACATCGCCCGGCGCTGCACCTTTGATCTTGGCCAGTTGTGTTATCAATATCCCCGTGAGCTGGTGCCACAAGGGCACTCGGCGTCCTCGTGGCTGCGTCATTTGACCGAGGAAGGCATCGAGTGGCGCTGGCCAAAAGGGCCGAAAAGCGAAGTGCTGGTGCAGATCGACAAGGAGCTGCAACTGATCGCGGAGCTGGGCTATGAAAGCTATTTCCTGACAGTCCACGACATCGTCCGCTTTGCCCGCCAGCAACAGATTCTTTGTCAGGGTCGTGGTTCTGCCGCCAACTCGGCAGTGTGCTTCGCCTTGGGCATCACCGAAATCGATCCGGATCGCACCACGCTGTTGTTCGAGCGTTTTCTCTCCAAAGAGCGCAACGAGCCGCCGGATATCGACGTCGATTTCGAGCATGAACGCCGCGAAGAAGTCTTGCAGTACGTGTTCCAGCGCTATGGTCGAACCCGAGCGGCACTGACGGCGGTGGTCAGCACTTACCATGCGGCCGGCGCGGTGCGCGATGTGGCCAAGGCACTGGGCTTGCCGCCGGACCAGATCAACGCCCTGGCCGATTGTTGCGGGCACTGGAGCGATGAAACGCCTCCCGTTGAACGTCTGCGCGAGGGCGGGTTTGATCCGGAGAGCCCGGTGCTGCGCCGGGTGTTGAGCCTGACGGGGCAGTTGATCGGCTTCCCCCGGCATTTGTCCCAGCACCCCGGCGGTTTCGTGATTTCCGAGCAGCCGCTGGACAGTCTGGTGCCGGTGGAAAATGCCGCCATGGCCGAGCGCACCATCATCCAGTGGGACAAGGATGACCTCGATGCGGTCGGTTTGCTCAAGGTCGATATCCTGGCGCTGGGCATGCTCAGCGCGATTCGCCGATGTTTCGATCTGCTGCGCCGGCACCGGGGGCTGGACTTGAGCTTGGCGACCATCCCGGCCGAAGATGCGGCCACCTACGAAATGATCGGTCGGGCCGACACCATCGGCGTGTTCCAGATCGAATCCCGGGCGCAGATGTCGATGCTGCCGAGGCTCAGGCCGAAGACGTTTTACGACCTGGTGATCGAGGTCGCCATCGTTCGGCCGGGGCCGATCCAGGGCGGCATGGTGCATCCGTACCTGCGGCGCCGGAACAAGGAAGAACCGGAGGCGTATCCGTCACCGGAACTGGAGGTGGTGCTCAAGCGCACCCTCGGCGTGCCGCTGTTTCAGGAACAGGTCATGCAGATCGCCATCGTCGCCGCCGACTACAGCCCCGGCGAGGCCGACCAGCTACGCCGCTCGATGGCCGCCTGGAAACGCCACGGCGGGCTTGAACCACACAAGGAACGGCTGGCCGCCGGAATGAAAAAAAACGGCTATACCGCCGAGTTTGCCGCGCAGATCTTCGAGCAGATCAAGGGCTTTGGCAGCTACGGTTTTCCCGAGTCCCACGCGGCCAGTTTTGCCTTGCTGACCTACGCCAGTTGCTGGTTGAAATGCCACGAGCCGGCGGCCTTCGCCTGTGCGCTGATCAACAGCTGGCCCATGGGGTTCTACAGCCCGGACCAGATTCTGCAGGACGTTCGGCGTCATCATTTGCAGGTTCGCCCGGTGGACGTGCGCGCCAGTGACTGGGATTGCAGCCTGGAGCCGATCGCCGATGCGCAACCGGCGATTCGCTTGGGGCTACGCATGATCAAGGGTTTTCGCGAGGACGATGCCCGACGCATCGAGGCGGCACGCTCCAAAGGCGCGTTTGCCGACATCGCCGACCTCGGCGAGCGGGCGCGACTCGATGCCCGCACCCAGGAGCAACTGGCCGATGCCGGCGCGTTGCGTGGCTTGGCCAGCGACCGGCATCGGGCACGCTGGGAAGTGGCCGGGGTACAAAAGCAGTTGGGTTTGTTCGCCGGCGTGCCGAGCCAGGAGGAGGACGCGGTGTCGTTGCCAAAGCCCACCGTAGGCGAGGACCTGCAAGCCGATTACGCCAGTGTCGGCACCACCCTCGGGCCGCATCCGTTGGCCCTGTTGCGCGGTGAGTTGAAGGCGCGGCGCTGCCGCAGTTCGAAGGAGTTGCTGGACGTCGAGCACGGGCGGCCGGTCAGCGTCGCCGGGCTGGTCACTGGCCGACAACGCCCGGCCACCGCCAGCGGCGTCACCTTCGTCACCCTTGAGGACGAGTTCGGCAACGTCAACGTGGTGGTGTGGCGCGACCTTGCCGAGCGCCAGCGCCAGGTGTTGGTCGGCTCGCAGTTGCTCAAGGTCGATGGGCGCTGGGAGAAGGAGGGCGAGGTCCGGCATCTGATAGCCGGGCGGTTGAGTGATCTGAGTGCGTTGTTGGATGGGATTAGCGTGCGCAGTCGGGATTTTCACTGATCCACGGCGGGAGCTTTTGTGGCGAGGGGGCAAGCCCCCTTGCCACAAAAGCCGCTCCCACAGGGTTTGTGTTGATGCCTGTTATTTGGCCAGCGGCCAAAACCGCTCCCCACCCCCCGGCGCATCGGTCCAGGCCTGCAACGAGCGTGTCGGCAGGTCGAAGTAATCCCGCGTGCGCGCATAGCCATGCCCGCCCATGCGTCCGATCGCATCCAGCCTCAACTGATCGATGTACAGGGTTTTCGGATCGATCAGTTCGTCCCGCACGTGGGCCATCAGCACTTCACCAAAGATGATCTCCCGGGATTGGCCGATGGACAGCGCCATCATCCGCCGGCACTCCAGCGCCACTGGGGCTTCGCCGATGCGTGGGCATTTGACTGTGGTGCCGGGGATGGCGGTGAGGCCGGCGGCGGTCAGTTCATCGAAACCGGGAGCGAAGGGCACGGCGCAGACGTTCATGGCTTCCACCAGCGCATCGCTGACGATGTTCACGGTGAATTCCTGGTTGAGCTGAATGTTGCGGGTGGTGTCCTTGGGGCTTTGGTCGCCGTAGTTTTCCACGCCCAGCGCGAGGATTGGTGGATCGGCGGAAAGCGCATTGAAAAAGCTGAACGGCGCTGCGTTGATCCGGCCTTCGCCGTCGACGGTGGTGACCAGTGCAATAGGGCGGGGCACCACACTGCCAATCAGAATCTTGTATTTGTCCCTTGGGCTCAATGTGCTGAAGTCGAAGCTTTGCATGGGCAGGAATCTCTAGAGAAGTGGATCAATCGCGCTCAATGGCGCGTGGGCGCTGTAGTCGTCGGCGAACGGGATGGCTGGCTGGAACAGGCTTTTCCAGTCCGGTTGGCCGAAGGCCCGGTCGCTGTGGCTGCGCATCAGTTTTTCGAATTGTTGTTGGGCCTGGCGTTGCAGGGCGGGGTAGTCGACGCTCTCGACCTGGCCGTCCCGCATCAGGCAACGGCCGTCGATGTAGCTGGCGATGCAGTCGTCACCACGGCCGGCCAGCACCAGGTTTTTCAGTGGGTCGAACAAGGGGCCCAAGTGCAGGCCGCGCAGGCAGAACACGGTGATGTCGGCCTTGGCCCCGGACGCCAGACGTCCGAGATCATCACGGCCCAAAGCCTTGGCGCCGCCAAGGGTGGCGGCGTTGTACAAATCCAGTGTGCTGGTGAGTGCGTTGCCGCCCTCCATAAGGCGGGCGATGTTCAAGCCCTGGCGCATGTTGTCCAGCAAGTCCGCCGGCCAGGTGTCGGTGCCCAGGGCGAAGTTGATGCCCTTGGCCCGATAGCGCCCAAACGAATTCAGTGCCTCGCCGTCCCGGGCAAACACCACCGGGCAATGCACCAGGCTCGCGCCGCCATCCACCACCCGTTGCAGGTCGTCATCGCCTCGGGTGTAGATGCCGTGGGGCAGCAGGCTGCGCGGGTTCAAAAGCCCAAGCTGCTGCAACCAGCCCAGTGGCGAAGTACCGCGAAGTTGCTCGACCATCGCCACTTCACCGAGGCCCTGGCAGCAATGCAAGCGCATCGGTGCGTTCAACTCCCGACTCAGCGCGGCGGTACGTTGCAGCAGCGCCGGGGTACAGGTCTGGATGCGATCAGGCAGCAGCGCGCTACGAATCAAGCCGTTGTGCGCACCGTCGAAATCCCGGAAAAACCGTTCGGCTCCATCGAGGCCTGCCATGCCCCGGGCTTCGTCCCAGTGGTGCGCCAGGGTTCCATCGGCCTGCCAGTAACTCATGCCGCTCATGTAGCAAGGGCCGAGGTAAGTGCGCAGCCCCAGTTCGGCAGCCACACCGGCCACCGCGGCAAATTCGTCGTAGGTCTCGGCCCACTCGCGGTAATACATCGAGGTGATCGGCATGGCCGTGGTGATGCCGTTGCGGATCAGTTGCGTGAAGGCGTAGCGGTATTTGAAGACTTCTTCTTCGGGGCTGTAGCTTTCCCGCGATCCACGCGCCAGATACTGCGCCGACCACATCCGGCCCAGGTCGCGCTCGTCGCCGTTGTCCAGGGTCAGCACCGTGGAGTCGAGATCGCCAAGGGCATCCAGATCGATGAAGCCGGGGCCGATCAGCGCGTTGCCGTAATCGATCCACTGATCCACCGGGCCCGGATAACCGCGCCCGACAAACTCGATGTGTGAGCCTGCGAACACCACTTCGCCGTCGCGCCACAGCACATGCTGCGTGCCGTCGAAGCCGACCACGCAACTGGCGCGCAAGCCGATGCGCTTCACAAACGGCTTTCCAGCAAACGACCGCCCGCAGCAATCAATCGGCCCGCGCGATAGACCTGACGCAACGGCCGCGAAACCACGGCTTCGCCCAGTGTTTGCACTGGCATCAGCAGGAAGTCCGCCGGCTGGCCGATCTCCAGGCGATTGGCTTCGCAACCCAGCGCCTGGGCGCCGTTGCCGGTCGCCGCCTCGAACGCCGCCGCCAGTTCTTCGTCCTTGTTCAAATCGAAACGGAACGCCAGCAACATCGCCCGCTCCAGCATGTCGCCGTTGCCCATGGGCGACCACGCATCACGAATGCCGTCCGAGCCCAGGCACACATTCACACCGGTTTCGCGCAAGGCCAGGAACGGCGGCACCGCACAATCGGCCGGGGCTGAACTCATCAGCGAAATACCCAGTGCCGCCAGGCGCTCGGCCACCGGTTTGACCTGGCTCCACGGCAACATCCCCAGGCAGTACGCATGGCTGATCATTACCCGACCCTGGCGGCCGTAGCGCTCGGTGTAGTCGGCGATCAGGGCGATCTGCCACAGGCCCAGCTCACCCTTGTCATGCAGGTGAATGTCGACGCCACGGTCGAACTCGCTGGCCAGTTTGAACACGAAATCCAGTTGTGCGATGGGGTCGTTGTCGATACCGCACGGGTCCAAACCACCGACGTTCTCCACACCCAGGGCCATGGCTTCGCGCATCAGTTCGGCGGTGCCGGGGCGGCTGATCAAACCAGTCTGCGGGAACACCACCAGTTGCAGGTCGATCAGGTCGCGGTAGTTTTCACGCAGTTGCTGCATGGCCTCGACATGTCGCAGGCCGAACTCCGGATCGATGTCGACGTGGCAACGCATGGTCAGCGAGCCGCGGGCGATGCAGTTTTCTAGCAGGGCGCCGGCCCGTTGTGCGATGGGCGTGGTGACTTCGCGCAGGATGCGCCGTTCGTTGGCGATATAGTCCTTGAGGGTCGGGCCGGCACTGTTGGGGCGCCAGGGTTGGCCCCAGAGGGTTTTGTCCAGGTGTACGTGGCTTTCCACCAGGGCGGGGGTGAGCAGTTGGTTCTGGCCGTCGATGTCGGTGGCGAGCAGTTCGGTGGTCGAGGCCGGGCGGCGTTGGCTGAAGCGGCCGTTTTCGATCAGCAGGTCTTCGGCGGGGGCGCCGTAGGGGCGCACGTTGCGCAGCCAGCGGGGTTGGGTCATACAAACCTCAAATTCAGTGTTGTGTGAGAGGGCCTCTTCGCGAGCAGGCTCGCTCCTACAGTGGATCTTCGGCGTTCACAAAATCCCTGTAGGAGCGAGCCTGCTCGCGATGGCCGCAACTCGGTTTCAAGTTAGGCAATCAGCCCTTGAGCTTGGCCCAAATGCGGTCCTGCAGCTCCCGCGCCTTGTTGCTGCATTCCTTTTCCGGACGCAGGCGCGAGGCGAATTCGTCGGGCATGTTGATGGCGTCCATCACCCGCCACTTGGCGTCGATCAGCTTGTCGCTCTGGATGCCGTTGTCGTAGGCGATGGCGTTGGACACGGCGGCGGCGTTTTCCGGTTTCATCATCCAGTCGATGAAGATCTTCGCGTTGCCGGGGTGCGGTGCGCTTTTCGGTACGGCGAAGTTGTCCTGGAACATCGCCAGGCCTTCCTTCGGATACACGTATTTGATGGTGCTCTTCTGCAAGGTGGCCCGCGCTGTAGAACCGTTCCAGTTCTGCATCATGATCACTTCACCGGAGGCCATGCGGTCGACGGTGTTGTCCGAGCTGTACATCTTCAGGAAGGGTTTCTGTTTTTGCAGCAGCTCGAGGATGCGCTTGGCGTCCTGGGGGTTTTCGCTGCACTCGTCGACATTCAGGTAGTGACTGGCGGCGTTGATTACGCTGCTGGAGGTGTCGAGGGCCGCGAGTTGGCCTTGCAGTTCCTTGCGCGGCTCGAAGAACTCTTTCCACGAGTCGTCGAGCTTGCCGCCGGGCACCCGGGCGCTGTCATAGGAGAACCCGGTAGTGCCCCACAGGTACGGTGCTGAGAACTTGCGCCCCGGGTCGAAGCTCGGGTCGCGGAACGCCGGTTTGACGTATTGGAAGTTGGGCAGGGCCGAGGCGTCGATCTCCAGCAGCAGGTCCTGGTTGATCAGGGTGCGCATGATCGATTGCGACGGCACGATCACGTCATACGCCGCGCCGCCGGCCTGCAACTTGGCCAGCAGGGTTTCGTTGCTGTCGTAGCCGTCCATGGTGACCTTGATGCCGGTCTCCTTTTCGAACTTGGCCAAAAGCTCGACCGGGTAGTAGTCGGTCCAGTTGTAGAAGAACAGTTCCTTGGGCTCGGCGGCCTGGGCGCCGAACGCAGTGAGCGCGGTGAAGCAACTCAAGGCCAGACCGGCAACGGCAAAACTGACAGCAGCGAAACGGGGGCTTTTCACGTTCTTGCTCATATAGAAGTCTCCAGGCTTATTGTTGTTTGCCGCGCTGTCCCAGCCAGAAGGCCAGCACCACCAGCACGATGGAAATCACCAGCATCAGCGTTGAAATCGCATTGATCTCCGGCGTCACCCCGGCCTTGATGGCCGAGAAGATGTACACCGGCAGGGTTGTCGAACCGGGGCCGGCGACGAAGAAGGTCATGATGAAATCGTCGAGGCTGACCACGAACGCCAGCACCGAACCGGACAGCACCGCCGGCCACAGCAGCGGCAAGGTCACCCGGCGAAACACCTGCCAGGGGTTGGCGTACAGGTCGTTCGCCGCTTCCAGCAGGCTCTTGTCCAGGTCGTTGAGCCGCGCGCGGATCGGCAGGTAAGCGAAGGGAATGCAGAAGCCGATGTGCGCGACGATCACCGTCAGCAAACCGAGCTTGATCCCCAGCGCCATGAACAGCAGCAGGGTGGCCACGGCGGTGACGATCTCCGGCAGGATCAACGGCAGGTTGATGCCGCCCTCGACCATTTTCTGCCCGTAGAACGGCCGGTAGGTCGCCAAGGCCGCAAGTAGCGCAATCGCCGTGGCACAAACGGTGGCGATGCTGGCGACAATGATCGAGTTCAGGGCGGCGGTCTGGATCGACGGGTTGGCCAGGATTCGCCCGTACCAGTCGAACGAGAACTCGGTCCACACCGTCGCCGAGCGGTTGGCGTTGAAGCTGTAGGCGATCAGCACGAATATCGGCAGGTACAGATAGGCCAGCATCAACAGGCTGACTTCGCGGGTCAGGGGCAGTTTCTTCAGGTGCAGGGCGATCATGCTTGGGCTCCTGGGCGTTGGGTCTTGGCGGCATTGCGGCTATAGAGGGCGTACAGCACCAGGGACAGCAACATGATCCCCAGCAACAGGAACGACAGCGAACTGCCCAGCGGCCAGTTGCGCGCGGTGCCGAATTGCTGCTGGATCAGGTTGCCGATCATCAGCGTCTTGCCGCCGCCAAGGATCGCCGGGGTAATGAAGGCACCCAGGCTTGGCACGAACACCAGCAAGGCACCGGCAATCACCCCCGGCATCGACAGCGGCAGGATGATCCGGCGCAATGCGTGCCAGCGGTTGGCACCGAGGTCGTAGGCGGCTTCTACCAGGCGCCAGTCAAGTTTTTCCAGGGTCGAATAGATCGGCAGAATCATGAACGGCAGGAAGCTGTAGACCAGGCCGACGCTGACCGCGAAGTCGTTGTAGAGCAGGGTGATGCCACCGGCCTGGGGGAACAGCGCGTTGAGGCTCTGGGCGATCCAGCCGTGTTCGCGCAGGATGATCAGCCACGCGTAGTTGCGGATCAGCAGGTTGGTCCAGAACGGGATGGTGATCAGCAACACCATCAGGTTGCGTCGACGGGGTGTCAGGCTCGACATCCACAACGCCACCGGGAAACCGAACAGGAAACACAGGACCGTGGTGCCACCGGCCTGGAACACCGAACGCAGCAACGCCTGGGCGTAGACCCAGTTCAGTTCCAGTTCGCCGTCGAAACCTTCCTGGAAAAACAGCTGCACATAACTTTGCAATTGCCAGTTGGCCTGCCAGTCGACGCCGCCATAGACGTTGCGCGGCAGCAGGCTGATGTAGCCCATGATGCCCAGCGGAATGGCGATCAGGGCCAGCAGGGTCAGAACCACCGGGCTGAGCAACAGCGCGCGGTTGAGGGCCGGGGAAGTGCTGCTGACGCTCATCTCAGGCCTCCATCAACAGGCAGGCGTGGGGCGGCAGGTTGACCGCGACACGATCGCCCACCACCCGCCCGTGGTTCAGGCCCTCGTTGTTCTCGCGCAGCATGACCTTGATGTCGTTGTTCAGGCGGCATTGATAGAGCGTGGCCGTGCCGACATACAGCACGGCTTCGATCACACCGCGCAGGTGATGTGGCTGCGTCGGCTCCACCAGTTGCGAACGCTCGGGGCGGAACGCCAGTTGCACCTTATTGCCGTCAAAGCCCTGGGCCGGGCAGGGGATTTCCACGGGCATGCCGTTGGGCACGAAGAGCTTTTCGTTCTGTTGGCCACGCTTGAGGTGGCCGGGGAGGAAGTTGATGTCGCCGATGAATTGCGCAACGAACTGGTGTTGCGGACGCTCGTAGATTTCATTGGGCGAGCCGATCTGCAGAATCTTGCCGGCGGACATCACGGCGATGCGATCGGACAGGGTCAGGGCTTCTTCCTGATCGTGGGTGACGAAAATGAAGGTGATCCCGGCTTCTTTCTGCACGCGCTTGAGTTCGACCTGCATTTCCTTGCGCAGCTTGAGGTCCAGGGCCGACAGCGGTTCGTCCAGCAACAGCACTTTGGGTTTTGGCGCCAGGGCCCGGGCCAGAGCCACCCGTTGCTGTTGGCCGCCGGACAGTTCAGCCGGTTTGCGCCTGGCCAGGTGCTGCATTTGCACCAGCGCGAGCATCTCGTCGACGCGCTGCGGAATCAGTTTGCGATCAAGACCCTGCATCTCGAGGCCGAAGGCGATATTCTGCGCAACACTCATGTGCGGAAACAGCGCGTAACTCTGGAACACCGTGTTGACCCGACGCTTGAACGGCGGCAAATCGTTGACCGGCTCGCCCGCAAGGCGGATCTCACCTTCGCTGACGTGCTCGAAGCCGGCGATGGTGCGCAGCAGGGTGGTTTTGCCGCAACCGGAGGGGCCGAGCAGGGTGAAGAATTCGTTGTCGGCGATGTCCACCGAGACGTTATCGAGGGCTGGAGCAAGCCCCGGATCGTCGGAGTATCGTTTTGAGACGTTTCGCACTTCGATTGCTGTTGGATGACCCATTATGGTGCATTCCTCTAATTATTGTATGCAAAATCTGGATGCAATTTAGAAATACCCGGATTAATCTGCCCGTGCAAGCCCCTTTTTCAATGGCTGTTCATTCGCCAGGGTCGGTTGCACAGGGCGCCAGGAGTTGATGAATGACGGAAAAGAAACTGGAAACCACGGTCGACCGCGTCTACCAAGGGGTTTACGAAGCGATCAGCAAACGCTCGTTGCGTCCGGGCATGAAGCTTGGCGAAGCCTCTTTGGCCGAGCTGTTCAATGTCAGCCGCACGTCCGTTCGGGCCGCGCTCAAGCAATTGGAGGCCGACGGACTGGTCACCACCGAGCCCAATAAAGGTGCGTCGGTGTCGTTGCCCAGTGACGAAGAGATCCGCTCGCTGTTCGAAACCCGTCGCCTGGTCGAGATCGGCATCGTCAGTGAGCTGTGCCGTCGGCGTGATACAGCGGTGACTCAGGACCTGCGCGATCACTTGCTGCTGGAAGATGAAGCGCATCAGAGCGGTGATCACGAACGGCTGATTCACCTGCTCGGCGAGTTCCACATCAAACTGGCCCGCAGCCTGAACAACCCGGTGCTGCTGGACTGGTTCCAGAAGCTGATTTCCCGGGCGTCGCTGTATGCCGCCGCACTGGATGACGACAGCCACGAGGTCTGCCGCGACGACGAACACCTGCGGCTGATCGAGTACATCGAAGCAGGGAACCAGAGCGCGGCCATAGAGCTGACCTGCATGCATTTGAATGGCATCGAGAAGGCCATTCTGGATGTCGCGGCCACGCTGAAAAGCAGTTACAACCCGCTAAAGCACTTGATTGAGGTGTAGTGCACGGTCTCTCGGTTACTGAGGACCAAATTGTGGGAGCGAGCCGGCTCGCTCCCACAAGGGATCTCCAGTGGCCCACCAGAATCAGCTATACCTCTATGAAACGAATAGCGTGCAGGATGCTCGAAATAAACGGGTGCAACTTACCGGGATAGAGCCAGCCGATGCAGTTTCTAGAGGATAGCCACGGGTGCTCCGGGTGGAACGGCGAAATGGCCGGGCGCATTCGTGCGTTCGACTGGAGCCTGACCGAACTTGGCCCGCTCGACTCATGGTCCAGGAGCCTGAGCAGCGCGGTGCAGTTGATGCTCGCGTCCCCGCTGCCGATGGTGATGCTCTGGGGCCAGTCCGGGTACATGATCTATAACGACGCTTATTCCAAGTTTGCCGGTGGACGTCATCCGTATCTGCTCGGTTCTGCCGTGGAACTGGGTTGGCCGGAAGTTGCCGAGTTCAATCGCCACGTGGTCGACACCTGCCTGGCGGGCGGTACCTTGTCCTATCGCAACAAAGAACTGGTACTGCTGCGTGACGGGGTTCCGGAAGATGTCTGGATGGACCTCTACTACAGCCCGGTGGCCGACGATGACGGGCGCCCGGCCGGGGTCATGTCCATGGTGGTGGAAACCACGGAGCGGGTGATCTCCGAGCAACGGCGACAAGTGGCTGAAGACGCCTACCGCGCCGACAACGAACGGGTACGCCTGGCGCTGAACGCCGGCGCCTTGCTCGGTTCCTTTGTCTGGGACATCAAGACCAACGTGCTGTCGGGTGACGAGCGCTTCGCTCGCACGCTCTCTTATCCACCCGGGCAAGACCTGCAAAACCTGTCCCAGGAAATCGCTGAAAGCCGGATCCATCCGGATGACCGCAGTTGGGTTCAGGAGCGAGTCAGACTGTCGGTGGAGACGGGTGAGCCCTACAACGTCGAATACCGGATCCAGCGCCTGGATGGCAGCTACCTTTGGGTACTCGCCAGTGGTTGTTGCGAGTTCAATGAGCAGGGCGAGGCGTTTCGCTTCCCCGGCGTGCTGATCGATATTCACGAACGCAAGAACGCCGAAGAGTCCCTGCTCAAGTTCACCCGCAACCTGGAACAACGGGTGGCCGATGAAGTCGAGGCGCGGCTGGCGGCGGAAGAGCAACTGCGCCAGTCACAGAAGCTGGAAGCCATCGGCGGCCTCACCGGCGGTGTGGCCCATGACTTCAACAACCTGTTGCAAGTGATCGCCGGCAATCTGCACCTGCTGGCGCGCCATGAGCCGGGTAACGCCAATGTGCAGCGCCGGGTCTCGGCGTCTATCGCCGCCGTCGAGCGCGGTGCCAAGCTGTCCTCGCAATTGCTTGCATTCGCCCGTCGCCAACCGTTGTCGCCCGCGGTCTTCACGTTGCGGCAGATTTTCGATGGTCTGGCGGAGTTGTTGCTGCGTGCCCTGGGTGAAACCCTTCAGGTTCACATGACGGCACCCGAAGACTCGTGGAATGTGTTTGTCGATCGCAACCAACTGGAAAACGCCATTCTCAATCTGGCGATCAACGCCCGTGACGCCCTTCAAGGCGAGGGCAGGATTGACCTGTGCGCGGAAAACATCGTCCTTGATCGCAAATTTTGCGCCGCAAAGGGCATTGCCCCGGGGGACTATGTGCGGGTGTCCGTGACGGATACCGGCGTCGGCATGCCGCCGCAGGTGCTGGCCCAGGCGTTCGAGCCGTTCTTCACCACCAAGGCCGACGGGCACGGCACCGGCTTGGGCCTGAGCATGGTGTTTGGCTTCGTCAAGCAGAGTGGCGGTCATATCGAAATTGCCAGTGACGTGGGGCGGGGGACCCGGGTGCAGTTGTACTTCCCGCGCACCTTACGCGCAGCACCCAGCGAAACGCCGGGCCCCGATGTGCCGCAACGGGGCGGGCACGAACGCATCCTGGTGGTGGAGGACAATGAGGCCGTGCGGGTGGCGGCGGTGGAGTTGTTGCGTGAAGAGGGCTATCAGGTCCTCACGGCCACCAACGGTGACGTCGCCATGCAAATGTTGCTGGAAGGGTTGGCGGTGGACCTGATATTCACCGACGTGGTCATGCCCGGTCTGATCAAGAGTTCCGACCTGGCGGCCTGGGCGAAAGTGCAGGAACCGCCGGTGGCTGTGCTGTTCACCTCGGGGCATACCCGCGACATCATCTCGCGCAATCACCAACTCAGCTCCGACACCCACCTGTTGAGCAAACCCTACAATCCCGAATCACTCAGGCAGATGGTGCGCATGGTGCTCAACGGCTGAATCCGCTGGCGCAGGCAAAGGTTTTAGCGCCTGTGGGACCGGACGACGAACGGACACCGCTGGTCTGACAGGTGGTCGACAGAACGGGTAAACCGAGGCCATTCTGATAGTTGGTGAACGCAATTGATCGCGTTTCGCTGCCGATCAACAAACGGAGGTGTTCCATGCCGGTGCCACATGACCTTTATCAGGATCTGAAACGCTCAAAGGAAGAAGTCCAGCAGAAACGCACCAAGGATCCGTTACTGGATTCACTGCTTAACAAGTATTCCCAGGCGGATGCCGAAGTGGTGAAAGCAGAGGAGGCCAAGTCCAACGATGACACCGTAAGGAAACTCAAGGAGGCTCGTCTGCTGGTCAAGGACAAGATCGTCAAGCAACTTGGCGCGTCGTCCTGAACCAGCGTGCTGCCACTGACGACCGGTGGCGGGAAAGTTGGAACGGCAACCAGAACCGGCACCTCGAATGCTCAGAGACCGATGTTACGGCTCTCAACGAGGTGCCTCATGACCCAGCCAAAATATCCCGGTGAACAACAGCGGTGAACTCAGGAAGGGGGACCGCTCATTGCAATGCCTTGCTTAACGGCAATCGCACCATGTTCTGCGCTTTCAGCGAACCGAAATACAACCAGTCCCCATACTCGCGCACCGTAGTGATCGGTGAGTAATTGTCGCTGCTGCCGTCCTGCAGGTTTGCAATTACTTTGCCCTCAAGGTCCAGGCCCAGGGCAAATCCGCGTTTTTCCACTGGCTTGGGCAAGACGGTCATGGCCCGCACGATCATCTTGCGCACGAATGGATGCGCCGCCGTGCCATCAAGCAAGGCGTTCCGCGGGGCATAGAGTGCCACCCAGAAGCGGTCGTGGCCATTGAACGACAGGTTGTCCGGCAGCCCTGGCAGGTTGTCGATGAACAGGTCATGGGTGCCGGCCTTCGGACCGCTGAGCCAGTAGCGGCTGATGCGGTAGGCACCGGTTTCATTGACCAGCACATAGGCATCGTCCGGTCCCAGAGTCACACCGTTGGCAAACTCCAGCTTATCCAGCACAACCGATGTCTTGCCGGTCTGGAAGTCGTAGCGCAGCAGTCGACCGTCGCCGCCGTGTTCGATCACGGCCTCACCGTCGTGGCCATAGCCGAAGCGGCTCGAAGCATCGCTGAAATAGGCGTAGTGACCCGGTTTATCGATGGCCACATCGTCGGTAAAACCGAAGGGAACGCCATCGACCTCTGTGGTCAAGGCCACCAGACGCCCCTGGGCATCGAGGGACAACAAGCCTTTGACGGCATCGGCGATCACCAGCAGACCATTGGGATGCCGGGCCAGGCCCAGTGGCCGGCCACCGGTATCGGTCAGGACTTTGGTGGTCTTGCCATCCAGGCTCGTGCGGATCAGGCGACCGTCGTGCAGGCCGGTGATGAGCGTGTCGTTTTCCAGCAACAAGGCTTCGGGTCCGTCGATGTTGGCGGCACCGACGCGTTCCACCTCCTTGAGCCGCTGATTGTCGGCGTAGACTCCGCTGTCGAGGGGCGGCGCAGGTTGTGGCGTCCAGGCCACCGGTCGCACCTTGGTTGGCATCAGCAGCAGGAAGGCGCCGACGGCGACGATGGCCAGCAACAGACATTTGGAGGTTCTGCTCACGCGCCGACTCCTGTCGCCGCCAGAGACTTCTGCGCCATGTCGCGCAACGCCAGCATCGATACCGCCGATTCCCGATCGATGCGCCGCTTGAGCAACAAACGGTTGGCAATGCGCATTGCCAGGCCGCTGAATTGATATTCCAGGGTGCGGACGAAGCGTGTGTCCTCGCCTGTGGCATCGCATTCATAGGTCACCACCAGCGACAGGCCGTGATCACCCCGGGCCTCGGCGCTCCAGCGCCTTCCGGGCAGGTACTCCGCGACCTCCCAGCGCAAGTGCCCGTCGCGCCCGCCGGCACGGATGTCCTCCTCGAAACGTGCGCCGGCATGCAACGGCCCTTTTGGCCCATCGATGCGCAGCGACGACGGATGCCATTGCGGCCAAAGGGTCACGGTGCTGGCGTAGGCAAGTACCTGGACCGGGTTTCCGGCAATGACAATCTGATGCTGCATGCGGGTCATGGGCGTTCTCGTCGGGTTGAGCGGCGCAGGTTCCGGCTCCCAATAGAGGGTGCCGAACAGGTAGTCCATCAGCGGGAAAACGATGTTGAAATTACGCTCCTGCATCAGTTCGCGGCGGTGGTGCAGTTCGTGCAGCCGGCGCATCTGGCGGATCCACGGCAGCCGTGTGAGCGGGTTGTGCGGCGGCAGATGCTCGCAGGCATGAAACACTTCGTAAGTCAGGTAACCGAGGACAAGAAGGCCGCCGACCAATCCGGCGACGTTGGTATTGATATGCTTGAGCAGCCACCAGAGGGGCAGGGCGACGGCGAGGGTGTGCAGCACGATCAGCCACGCCGGAAACAGGATCACCCGCCAGTCGCGGGCGCTGTCGTAGGTCATGTGGCCGGGGGTGAAAAAGCTGTGGTGGTCGACTGCGTGACGGGCATAAAACAGCCGGGCGAAGGTCTTTTTATGATGCCCCAGGTGGCGATGCACCATGTACACACCGAGGTTGAACAACAGCAGCGTGACGGGCACCGCCAGCCATTCCGCTGGCCGCACCTGATGTACGTTGCTCCAGAAGACGCTGATCGCCAGTGCCCCGAACACCAGGACAAACGCGCCGTGCAGCCAGGGGTTGTAGAGCGGATGAATGTCGGCGCGGTAACGGCTGCGGAATCCTTCGGTGGTCTGCCTCACTGCAATCACCTGTCGTTTTTGTTATCTCTTTCAGATTAGCCGATCCCGGTGACTTGACGGACCGAACCTTGAGGACACAACGGTCATGATCCGGTGCAAACCGGTCTCAGGTCAGCGGATCCCAGCGCTGCGACCAGTCTTCGTCGGAATCGATGACCTTGCGCAGCAGATCGAAGGCGCGTTGCAGCGTCGGCGAGTCACGATCGCGCGAGTAGACCAGATAGGTCGGGTAGTTGAATTCCGGCGCCTTGGGCACCCGTTCCAGGGCGCCGCTTTGCAGATAACTCTGTACGACGCGGGTGCGGAAGTAGCCACTGCCGCCGTTTTCAAGAAGGTACTGCAAGCCCAGCGGACCGAGATTGAAACTCAGCGCGGCCTTGGCTTTTTCCGGCAGCGCGGCGTCGTGCTGGCGTCGGAATTCGCTGCCCCAATCGATGTACACATAAGGGTCGGGCTTTTCGGCCTGGCGCACGAGAATCAGTTTTTCTTCGAGAACCTGCTCGACTTGCAGACGCGGCCAATACTCGGGCTGATACACCAGCGCGGCATCCAGAACGCCCAACTCCAGTTGGCGCAGCAGGTTTTCGCCATCGCGGATTTCCATGCGCAGGGCGTGGCTGGGGATATTCTTGCGGATTTCACCGGCCCAGCCGAGCATCAGCGGGTTGCACAGGCTCACCTCGCCACCGATGTGCAGGACATCGTGTAAACCCTCGGGCAACGGCAAATCACGCCGCGCGGCTTCCCAGGTTTGCACCAGCTGATTGGCGTACACCACGAACGCTTCGCCGTTGGGCGTCAGGCGGGCACCGGCACGATTGCGCACGAACAGAGTGCTGCCCAGCTGGCTCTCGAGTTTTTGCACCCGTGCGGTGATCGCGGTCTGGGTGACATGGAGTTTTTCCGCGGCGGCAGCCAGGCTGCCATGGCGGACGATTTCGAGGAAGGTGCGGGCGAGGTCGATGTCCATGGGGTGGCCGGTGTGAGAGGTTCAGGCATTGTAAGAGCGGATACCTCACTGGCACCACTCATACCCTGTGGCGAGGGGGCTTGCCCCCGTTGGGGCGCGAAGCGGCCCTTGGCGTCCTTCCGATAAGTCGAAATCAATGGTGGGACGACTGCTTCGCAGCCGAACGGGGGCAAGCCCCCTCGCCACAGGACCAGCAAAAACGACGAATCCCGCCACTAAGGGCGGGATTCGTTTGTAGCAGGCACGCTCCCGAAGTTCGGAAGCCCAGTGCTTACGACGGGAACAGCTCGGACAGTTTCATCGCCAGCATCATGTCGCCTTCAGCGCGCAGTTTGCCGCCCATGAACGCTTGCATGCCGTCAGTCGAACCGTCGACGATGCCTTCCAGGGTTTCGCCGTCCATCACCAGGGTCACCTGGGCGTCCGGGTTCTCGCCTTCCTGCAGTTCGCAGGTGCTGTTCTTGACGATCAGCGAGAAGTTCTTGGTGTCGTCGATGCGGAAACCGAAGACCAGGTCCAGACCGGCAGCAGCGGCTGGGTTGAACTTGGCTTTCATTGCTTGTACGGCATCAGCTACGGAGGTCATGGTTCGATCCTTTCTTGGGTAATAAGAGCTGGGTGATTACAGCCAGGGTCACAATAGTCCGGACTCAGCGAAACGTGATGAGTTCCGGGGCCTTCAACAGTTGCAGGTGCGCATGACTGTTGAAGGAAGCCAGGGACACCTCGCGACCACGAAACTTAAGCTGGTTGAGCGAGGTGTTGACGATTTGCCAGTTCAATTCAAAGGCCTGCCGGGCAGGCATTTGCGTAATCAGGTGGAGCAGGGCGGTGATGGTGCCGCCGGAGGTGAACACGGCGATTTTCTGGGTGTTGTCGGCCTGGTCGAGGATGCGATGCAAGCCGGCCTGCACCCGCTCGACAAACCCCAGCCAGCTTTCCAGGCCCGGTGTGTCGTAGGTGCCGGCCAGCCAGCGCTCGATGATCAGGGCGAAGATACGCTGGAACTCGCTACGGTTTTGCGCGGCGTTGCGCAGGATGTCCAGGGCTTCGGGTTCGTCTGGCAGCATGGCCGGCAACAGCGCGCGGATTACTGCATCGGCGTCGAACTCGTTGAAGGCGGCGTCGGTTTCCAGCAGCGGCACCGGCAGGCCCGCCGCGGCGAATTGCTCCAGCGCGCTGTTGGCCGTGTGCTGCTGGCGGCGCAGGTCGCCCGCCAGGCAGCGGTCGAAGCTGATCCCGAGTTCGGCCAGGTGGCGGCCAAGGATTTCAGCCTGAAGAATACCGGTCGGCGACAGGACGTCGTAGTCGTCTGCACCAAAGGAGGCCTGGCCATGTCGAATCAAATAGATGCTGCCCACGTCCGCGTCTTCCCGGTACGTTGAAGGTTTGGCGAGGTTATGAGGATGGCGGTGCGCTGTCAATGAAAAAACATACGCTTGTTTGAAATGCCTGTTACAGGCCTGTTGCCAGAGCTTTCACGGCTGGTCGCAAGGTCGGCGCATGGGTATGCTGGAGGTATCCCGCGCGCGTTCAAGCCGCGCATCGTTTGAGGAGTCCCTGTGGAGTTTTTTTCCGAGTACGCCATTTTTCTGGCCAAGACCGTGACCCTGGTGATCGCCATTCTGGTGGTCCTGGCCAGTTTTGCGGCCTTGCGCAGCAAGGGGCGGCGCAAGTCGTCGGGCCAGTTGCAGGTCAGCAAGCTCAATGATTTCTACAAAGGGCTGCGCGAACGCCTGGAGCAGACCTTGCTCGACAAGGACCAGCTCAAGGCCCTGCGCAAGACCCAGGCTAAAACCGACAAGAAACAGAAGAAAAAGCCCGAGGCCAAGCCCCGGGTGTTCGTGCTGGATTTCAACGGCGATATCAAGGCATCGGCCACCGAAAGCCTGCGCCACGAAATCACCGCCTTGCTGACCCTGGCCACACCGAAGGACGAAGTGGTGCTGCGCCTGGAAAGCGGCGGCGGCATGGTTCACAGCTACGGCCTGGCCTCCTCGCAACTGGCGCGTATCCGTGAGGCCGGCGTGCCCTTGACCGTGTGCATCGACAAGGTCGCGGCCAGCGGTGGCTACATGATGGCGTGCATCGGGCAGAAGATCATCAGCGCACCGTTCGCGATCCTTGGCTCGATTGGCGTGGTGGCGCAGTTGCCCAACGTCAACCGCTTGCTGAAAAAGCACGACATTGACTTCGAAGTGCTGACCGCCGGTGAATACAAACGCACCCTGACCGTGTTTGGCGAAAACACCGAGAAGGGCCGGGAGAAGTTCCAGCAAGACCTGGACATCACCCATCAACTGTTCAAGAACTTCGTGTCGCGCTATCGCCCGCAACTGGCGATCGATGAAGTGGCCACCGGCGAAATCTGGCTCGGCGTCGCGGCGCTGGACAAACACCTGGTCGACGAACTCAAGACCAGCGATGAATACCTCGCCGAGCGCGCCAGCAAGTCCGAGCTCTATCACTTGCATTACGCCGAACGCAAAAGCCTGCCGGAACGCATCGGCATGGCCGCCAGCGGCTCGGTCGATCGCGTGCTGCTGAGCTGGTGGAGCCGTTTGACCCAGCAACGCTTCTGGTAACGGGCCAGGAGATACAACAAAACATCCAGCCGGGGCATATGCCCCGGTTTTCTTTTTGCCTGCGAATGCTTGCCCGATGTCCTCCACGGCCCGGCGAAATCTCTGTAGGCAGCAGGCGACCGTTCCTGCTTTCGGCAAGGCAGCGGCTGGTTATGTTGGTGTTCCAAAAAACAGTTGCCATGGAACGCACATGAATGACCATCGGACACCGCTTCATGCCGAACATATGCCGCTGCGCGTAACACTGGAGTCTGTGGTGAGCGCGGCTTTGCCGCAGTCTCCCGCGCAGTTCGCTGCACAGTTGATCAAGGAAAAGTGGGGGCAAGACATCGACCCGCAAAACGCCCTGTTGGTCACCCTGGATTACCGCTACCGCGGGCACCCGCCGCAGGACGGTATCGAGCAAGGCCAGGTGGCAAACACGCAAACCCTGGTGCAGGCGTTGCTGGCAAACTACCAGAGCGTCGGTGACGGGCGTTTTGCCGAAAGCCTATTGGGCTTGTTCACACCGCCCGATGTCGGCCCGTCCATGCGTATCGTGGAGCATGTCGATGAATTTGCCGACCACGGCAACGGCAACCACCATACCTACGAAGGCATCTATCGCCAGACCACGCCTCAGGTGTATGGGCCGGCAACGCAAATTGCCCTGAGGCCGGCGGCGTTCAAACAGTGGGTATGGGATCTGGATCTGCAGACCCACTATCAGGCTTACCTTGATCGCGCCTGGCCGTCCGATAAGCGAATCGTCCAGGCGCAGCCTTACGATCTGAGAACCTCGGCCAAGGCCGCCTTTATCATGAGCGCCTGCCTGCAACATCAGGAGGGCAGCTTGAGTCAGGAGGGCCTGGCCCTGGCCATGCAGGCCGCCGGTTTGCCAGCGGAGCAGGTCTGGGGTGCGTTGACCATCGATCAGGTGCAGGCGCCCACTCGCGTCAGTGCGCCGATCGAAGTCGGTCGGCTGACGATCTATCGCTACACATCGGACGATATCTGGTGTTACCGCCACCGTCACAGTGGCCGGGTCTTGCTGAATATTCCCGGCAACTCCTCACCCTTGCATGAATTCGCCGATTTGCCGCACCTGCGCCAATGGATCGTGGCCCAAGCCAGGGGTGCCGCCACACGGCAAGCGCTGGTCGCGCATTTTGCCGAGGACGATCGTGAAGACGGCACCTTCCATGCGGGCGTGTTGACGGCGTTGCAGGGCATGGCGGTTTACCCGAAGGAGCACTGGCTGAAAAAGAACGCAGGGTTCTTCAATAACGACGGTTTCTGGGACCCGCAGGACTATATCGACCTTGAGCGTGTGTCGACCGACACCGATCCGTTCGCGCAACTGGTACTGACCATGAAGCAGGCCTCCATGGCCAGCGTCAAAACCATCCGTGACGATGCCCAAGTCAATCGCGACAACCTGAGCGCGGTGGTGCAGCCGCTCGTGCAGTGGATCAACCGGCTGGGGCCTTTGGCATTGTTCATTCCGGGAGGTGAGGGCGTGCTGGTGCTGGCCGGCCTGATCGACGCCGGTTACGGCCTCGATCAGGCCATCAACGGCAAAGCGCCGGAGCAGCGCTCCGAGGGCGTGACGCGCACGGTGTTCGGCTTGCTCAATGCGCTCCCGCTGGCCGGGGCGGTGGCGGCACTCAAGGGTGAAGAAAAAATCGCCGGAACGCTGCAGGATTCGGAGGAGCCGGGGAGCGAGCCGCATCCCGAAACGCCGGTCGAACCCATACCCGGATCGGTATCGGCGCCGGTGTCGACACGTGTGGAGCTGATGCGACGCGTTTGCGCACCGCTTGCTGTCTTCAGCGATGAGGTATTGGCGCAGATCGCCCGGATCAGCACGGTCGACGACGACATGTTGCGCCTTATGCAGGCCGGCCGCGCCCCGACACCTTTGCTTGCCGACACCATCACTCGCTTCAAGCTCGATCAGGAACTGGAAACCGTCACCGATCCGCAAGCACGGGCCGGATTGTTCAACGCCCGCTATCAGGCGCTTCAGCACTCGGACCAGGACTGGATTCGCCTGTTTCAGCGCGAATACCAGGGTTTGCCGAAAAATGCCGTGGAGCAGATCCTCGACCGTTCCGGGGTCGACATCAATCGGCCTGTCGATGCTGACGAGGCGCTGCAACTGTTCAAGCGTCTGGACAGCAAGGCACGCGAGTATCAGCAGCATGTACGACTCAACCGGGCCTATGAGGGCCTGTACTTGCGTTCGGTCAGTCATCCCGATTCCGATGTCCTGGCGTTGCACTCCCTGGAACGCCTGCCCGGTTGGCCGAAAGACCTACGCATTGAGGTGCTCGACGGGTCAATCAGTGGCCGGGTCCTGGACCGTTGCGGCCCGTTCGATTCCGCGGATTGCCGGCGTTTGATCAAGGTCGGTGATCGCTATCGGTATACCATGGTGGCGGCTACCGACGATGAGGGTTCGGATCTGTTTGCCGCGCTGGTCGATCTGTTGTCAGGGGAGGAACGCGCGGTGATGTCGCTGAGCTCCCCGGACGCATCCAGCCAGTTGCGCCTGCGCATTGGCGGGCGCGCCTTGTCTCGCTCCGAGCTGATACTCGGCTTGAATCGAATGGATTCGCGGTTGCCCTTCGAAGCCAGGGGGTTGCGCGGCGGCGGCTTTCCGAACACGCCACAAGGCGCTGTGCTGGCTCACGAAATCATGCGCTTGCAGGTCAAGGATTTGTATCCGGAGTTCACCGATGCCCAAGTGGACGAGTTGCTCCTGACGGCGGGTGCCCGGGCGCAAGCGCTGGTGGATCGCCTGACGCTCGAGGCGCAGCAGTTGCATGCCGATCTGTGCCACTGGGCCGACCAGGCCGTGCTGGATGCCGATGACATGGATGTGGATTTTCTGGCGGTGGGCGATGATGCCGCCGCAGGCATGAGTCCTCAGCAGGTGGCGGCGTACAATGTCGAACTGCTGCAAACCGTGATCGATTGCGAGCGTGAAGCGCGAAATGAATTGGGCGACGAGCTGATGAGCATCTGGCAAAAATGCCCGCCCCAGATCAATCGAGTCATGTCCGGCGAGGTGTGCAGCGGTTACAGACTGGACCTGGGGTACGAGGACTTCCATCGCTTGCCGACAATGAACGTTCGCTTCAATGAAGTCGTCGAGCTATCGATGCAGGGCCTGCATCTTGTCGAGCGCGAGAGCCTGAACGCTTTTCTCGAAAGTTTCCCCAATCTGCACTCCCTGAACCTGGAACGCGTGGATCTGCGTCGACTCAATGCAGACGACGTGCTGGAGGGGGTATTGCCTGCACCGGTTCGGCAAATGACTCGACTCACAACGCTCAACCTGAGGTCCACCTTTCTTCAGCTCCGGGAGAACACGGCTTCGCAGTTTCGTGATCTGGTGAGCTTGCAAACGCTGGACCTGAGTGACAACCCGTTGACTGTCCCGCCCGTGGTACTGGGGATGAATGAGTTGCGTGTGTTGAATCTGAGAAACACCGGGATCAGCCGTTGCCCGATTGGCATCGCCGATCAGCCGTACCTCACCGCGCTCGACTTGCGAGGCAACCGGATCAGCCGGGTTCCCTTCGCGATACTGATTCAGGCGGTCTCCCGGGACCGGGTGAAACTGTGGGGTAATCCGCTGACGGATGAAGAGACCTTGTTGCGTCTGGTGGATCATCGCGAACGCACCGGTATCAATCTGTGGCTGAGTGAGCCGGGTGCCGATTATGGCAGTGCGACGCCCTGGCTGGAGGAGGGCGATGAAAGCGTGCGCCTGGCGCGACAACAGATCTGGCAACGATTGGCCGTCCTGCCATCGGGCAGTACGTTGCTGCGGGTCATGGATGGATTGAGCCTGACGGCGGATTTCCAGGTCGGCTATCGGTCGCTGCAGGCGCGTGTGTGGCGCTTGCTGCAGGAAGCAGATGCGTCAGAAGAGTTGTGGGGCTGGTTGCGTCAGTGTGTCGAAACGCGGATGGCGGATGCCGAGAATCCGTTTCGGTTGTTCGTGGTGCTGGAGGATCGAGTCCGGCTGTACCGCGATTGGGTCGCCTTGGGGCGGCCGATGCCGCTGGCCGACTATCCGTTGTTTTAGCGGGGAGGGTGAAAACGCCTTGAACCCCGCGCCGGGGTTCAAGGCGTGACGGTCAGCGACGACGGAACAGCGGCAGCGGTTCGTCAGTAGCGGCCTGGTAGGTCACCGAGAAGTCCTTGAGGCCTTCAAGGGCTTCGTGCGGGTCTTTGTCGGCGCGAATGGCGAACGCGTCGAAACCACAGCGATGCATGTAGAACAACTGGTCACGCAGCACGTCGCCAATGGCCCGCAATTCGCCCTTGAAACCGTAACGGTCACGCAGCAAGCGGGCGTTGGAGTAGTTGCGGCCGTCGGTGAATGCCGGGAAGTTCAGGGCAATGACCTGGAACTGAGCCACGTCTTCGCCGATTTCCTCGGCTTCTTCATCGGCGTCCAGCCAGATGCCCAGGCCGCCGTCGCGGGCCAGGAGCATACGGCTGTGTTCGCGCCACAGCTGCAACGGCACGATGAGGTCGTCGCAGTTGCTGATCTCGTCGATGTTGAAATCCTTGGGCAGCAGGTGCCAGGTTTCGTCGACGACTTCGTTGTTTTTAATTATTCGCTGCATAGACGCGCTCCTTGAAGAGGTCGATACCAATACGCTGATAGGTGTCGATGAAGCGTTCGTCTTCGGTACGTTGTTCGATGTACACGTCGATCAGCTTTTCGATCACGTCAGGCATGGCTTCCTGGGCAAAGGACGGGCCGAGGATCTTGCCCAGGCTGGCGTCACGGCTGGCGCTGCCGCCGAGGGAAACCTGATAGAACTCTTCGCCTTTCTTGTCCACCCCCAGGATGCCGATGTGGCCGACGTGGTGGTGACCACAGGCGTTCATGCAACCGGAGATGTTCAGGTCCAGTTCGCCGATGTCGAACAGGTAGTCCAGGTCGTCGAAACGGCGTTGGATCGATTCGGCGATCGGGATCGACTTGGCGTTGGCCAGGGAGCAGAAATCGCCGCCCGGGCAGCAGATGATGTCGGTCAGCAGGCCGATGTTCGGCGTGGCGAAGCCTTGCTCGCGCAACTCGCCCCACATGGCGAACAGCTTGTCCTGCTCGACGTCGGCCAGGATGATGTTCTGCTCGTGGGAGGTACGCAGTTGACCGAAGCTGTAGCGGTCGGTCAGATCGGCCACGGCGTCGAGCTGTTTGTCGGTGATGTCGCCCGGTGCAACGCCGGTCGGTTTCAGGGACAAGGTCACGGCCACATAGCCCGGCTTCTTGTGGGCCAGGGTGTTGCGCACGCGCCAACGGGCGAAGCCCGGGTGCTGCTGGTCGAGCTCGGCCAGTGCGGCTGCCTGGTTTTCCAGGGCCTTGTAGTCCGGGTCGACGAAGTGCTTGGCGACGCGCTGCACTTCGGCTTCGGTCAATGTGGTCTGGCCACCGCGCAGGTGCTCCATTTCCGCATCGACTTTCTGTGCGAAGACTTCAGGCGTCAGCGCTTTTACCAGGATCTTGATCCGCGCCTTGTACTTGTTGTCGCGACGGCCATAGCGGTTGTAGACCCGCAGGATGGCGTCGAGGTAGCTCAACAGGTCTTGCCACGGCAGGAATTCATTGATGAATGCCCCGACCACCGGCGTACGGCCCAGGCCGCCGCCGACCAACACACGGAAGCCCAGTTCGCCAGCGGCGTTGTGCACCGGCTCAAGGCCAATGTCATGGACTTCGATGGCGGCGCGGTCGGAAGTCGAACCGTTGACGGCGATCTTGAATTTGCGCGGCAGGTAGGCGAATTCCGGGTGGAACGTGGTCCACTGGCGGACAATCTCGCACCATGGGCGCGGGTCGATCAGTTCGTCGGCGGCGACACCGGCAAACTGGTCGGTGGTGACGTTGCGCAGGCAGTTGCCGCTGGTCTGGATCGCGTGCATCTGCACGGTGGCCAGTTCGGCAAGAATGTCCGGAATGTCTTCCACGGCCGGCCAGTTGAACTGCACGTTCTGCCGGGTACTGATGTGGGCGTAGCCCTTGTCGTAGTCGCGGGCAATTTTGGCCATCATTCGCGTCTGGCGCGAAGTCAGTTGGCCGTAAGGCACGGCGACTCGCAACATCGGCGCGAAACGCTGGATATAAAGGCCATTTTGCAGGCGCAGGGGGCGGAATTCTTCTTCGCTCAGCTCGCCTGCCAGATAGCGTCGGGTCTGATCACGGAACTGCTTGACGCGGTCCTCGATGATCCGCTGATCGTATTCGTCGTATACGTACATATAAGTCCTGTTCTCAGGCTTGGGCCGGTCGGAAACAGCGGCGTTTTTTGGCTTGCTGGCGTCCGATAAAACCTCGGCAATTCTGCGCGCACGGCCGCGCACTCCCTACGGAGCCGGGGCAAGATACCAGTTTGCAGTTATGCGTAAAAGTGATGTTTGAGCATATGTAAAGAACCAAATCGCCTAATGAGAATCGTTGTTGCAAAGACCCTGTTTGTGATGCGGGCAATCGTCGTCTTTACTCTGCTCGTGTCTTTATGCAATCACCGATAAAACCGACAAGAGGCGATGCAATGAGCAACCCAACCAAAGCAAGGAAAAGCGATAGCACCGTTGATGCATGGGCAATTTTGTTCCTGATCATTCTGGTTGTGGGGACGGCGGTATTCTGGGTCAGTCATCAGTAAGCGACCCCGTCCGGGCCCGGTTCCGACGATTGTCTGACAAATACCGGAAAAATCGCCGTTTTACGGACGTCCGCTGGCTATAATGCGCGGCGAATTTCCGGGGGCTCGGACGACCAATGTTGAAGTTTCTGTGTGGCGTATTGCTGACGCTGGGCATGGTCGTGGGACCCTGTGCCCAGGCGGCGTCAGTGCTGTTCCTGAATCCGGGAACCCCCACGGAAGCTTTTTGGGTGAGTTATTCGCAGTTCATGCAGGCCGCGGCGACCGACCTGGGGATGGACTTGAGCATCCAGTATTCCGACCGCGTCTCCGAAAACACCCTCCGCCAGGCTCGCGAAGCCCTTCAGGGCCACCATCGTCCTGACTACCTGGTCTTCGTCAACGAGCAATACATCGCCCCCGAAATCCTGCGGCTGGCCAAGGGCAGTGGGGTAAAACTGTTCATGGTCAACAACGCCCTGACCCCAGATCAGACGAAACTGATCGGTGCCCAACCTGACAAGTACCCCGATTTGCTCGGCAGCCTGGTACCCAATGACGAGGAGGGCGGCTACCTGATGCTCAAGGAACTGATCCGACAGCATGGCCCGGTGGCCCCCGGCCAGACCATCGACTTGCTGGCTTTTTCCGGTTTGAAGATCACCCCGTCCGCGCAGTTTCGCGAGAAGGGCTTGCGGCGTGCCTTGGCCGAGCACCCCGAAGTGCGTTTGCGGCAACTGGTGTACGGCGGCTGGACCCGGCAACGTGCTTATGAGCAGGCCCGGTTGTTGTTCAAGCGCTACCCGCAGACGTCGCTGGTCTGGGCCGCGAATGACGAGATGGCGTTCGGTGGGATGCAGGCGTATGTCGAAGCCGGAGGTGTGCCAGGAAAAGGCGTGCTGTTCGGCGCGATCAACACTTCACCCGCGGCGTTGCAGGCACTGCTGGACCGTCGTCTGAGTGTCTTGCTGGGCGGGCACTTCAGCCTCGGTGGCTGGGCGCTGGTGCAATTGCATGACTACGATGAAGGCGTGGACATCAGCCAATACGGTGGCCGTGACCGCCAGATCCCGTTATTGCAGCTGATCGATCGGACACAGGCCAAGCGGCTGCTGGCGATGGGCACCGCGCAGGACTTCGGCGTGGATTTCCACAAACTCTCGGCCAAGGGGCGTCCCGCGTCCTGGCGTTACCCGTTCACCCTGCAAACCCTGATGCACTGAGCCCCGTCAAACCCCGACCAGAAGCAGCACCAGCTTGACGATGCCGAACAGCGTCAATGCAAACACCGCCGTGAACACAATCCCCAGAATCACGAAATGACTCGGTTTGCCGTGAGTGAAATCACGGGCCCGGTTCTTCCCGCTCTGCACCCCGAACGCTGCCGCCATGACGCTGTGCAGCATTTGCCAGAAGGTCGGCGGCTTGTTGTCGGCCGGATCGTTCATAAATCCCTCGCCTGAAGGTTGGTCCTCACAGCATAGCCAATCTGCCGATTCGTGCCGTGGCTGGCTGAAACGCGTTGTCTCGCCTTTTTGAACTTGCGGTAACTATGTACCGCAGGTGTCCAGCCTTCGGGTGGTGTCCTGTCGCTCCATTTATCAGGAGAGACAGTATGAGCATTTCATCCCGCACTTCGTCCCCGACGTCGAAGCCGTTGCTGCCAGGCAAAAGCAGCATGCACAGTGAATCGCTTGAACGCATGACCCCCGATTGGCTGATCAGCGCGACGTCCTCAAGGCGCGCCGCGATCAAAGATAGCGCAATACGCCTGCCTGACTGGTACGTGCACGCATCCGGCGCGCAACAGCAGGCACTGAGGGCAAGCTTCAACACCAGTTTTATCTCGCAGACCCGGCTGGACCAGACAATGTCCGCGCTGCACGATGCCGAAACATTCGCCGGGCCGATATTGGCCAAGGCTCTCAAGGACAGGTTCTCGATCGACGTCGACGTCAGCAAGACCTGGGTGTGCCTGCGACGCCCCCTGGAGGCTGGCGTGTTCGATATCGAAGTCTCGTCTTTCGAGGTGTTGAAGCTTTCCTTGCTCCAGGCGGCATTGCACAACTTCGAGGCCTCGGAGTGTGAAGACGGGGCCTTTCACCGTGGTTCAGGGTTCGTCGTCGAAACGCCGACCCCCGGCACGTTCAAAGATGTTGCGCTGGGCATGACGGTCAGGCAGTTCTTGTCGCTGTGCCGAACGCTGGACATCGGAGCGCAATATCAAACCTTCGTGAACGGTTTTTTCCAGCCAGCCGATACGCGGGCGGAAGCCAACCTGCGCGAGCAATTTATCGACAGCCAGAAAACCGCAATGAGGGCGGCAGCCGACCTGGCGTTGTTGAAAAAGGATATCGAGCCGCAAGACTACTCGATGATCCTTTCGGTCATTGGCGGGGAAGTCCATCCCCGGCTGGGCGACAGACAGGTCTGGTTTCGCGATCTCATCCTGATGAAGCGCCGGATGACCGGCTGCGTGGTGTTCAGCATCAGCGAGCAATATCGCTACACCAGCGATTTCATCGTCTACATCCCCCATGATCCCGAGCATCCGCTCAAGCGCTACACCTCGGCGCAGCTGAGTGACGAATTCAAGCGCCAGTTCACGGCCGGCAATTCACGGTCTGCAAGCGATGGCAGGCCGACCGCACACCAGCGCTTTTTCAGTCAGTTCGTGGCTTACGCCGACCGCCCTTACTACTTCAGCCAGTTCACCCGCAAGGCGGCGGACGCTCCAGGCGATCCGCTGCATTCCATCTGGGTCAAGGTCGCCCGGTACATTCCGCCGATCTCCACGTTCGTTGGTATCAAGGAGCTGCCCCCTGAAGCCCAGGGCAAGCGCGAACCCGTGGAAGATCCTTACCTCGACCCAATGGGTACGACGCGTAATGGCGTAGCCGGAATCTGGTCCGCCAACACCGATCTGTGGACTTATCTCTACGAGCAAAACCGCGCCAAGGTCATCGCCGATGCGCGCAGCCATGCGGTCCCGACCGCCGAAGTCGATGCGAGGGTTCGGGCGGCAAAGCTCAATCACCTGCTGGAAATCGGCATGCTGGGCTTGAACATGGTGTCGATGTTCGTACCGGTGCTGGGCGAGATCATGCTGGCGGTAATGGCCGGGCAATTGCTGTACGAATCGTTCGAAGGGGTTGTCGAATGGAGTGAGGGTGATCAGAACGCGGCCAAGGCGCACCTGATCGATGTTGCGGAAAACCTGGCGCTGATCGCGGCGATGGCTGGGGCCGGCAAGGTGCTGGGCAAGATGGCGCCGGTTGCACCCGAACCTGTGGTTGAAGGGCTGGACGCCATCAAGCACCCCGATGGCGCGACACGGCTGTGGAAACCCGACCTGAAGGCCTATGAGTGCAACGTTGAACTGGGCGATGACATCGCCCCCAATGCTTTGGGCCAGTTTCGTGCGAACCGCAAGACTTACATCCGCCAGGTGGGCAAGGTGTATGAGATCACCTTTGATTCCTCGCTGAAAAAATGGCGCATCAAGCATCCGTCCGATGTCAGGGCCTGGCGGCCGATTCTCGAACACAACGGCCACGGTGCCTGGCGCCATACGCTGGAGCGTCCTCTAGAGTGGGATCGCCTGACCCTGTTGCGGCGCATGGGCCATGGGACCGAGGCCCTGACTGACGAACAACTGCTCACCATCGCCGATGCCAGCGGCACCCATGACAATGCCTTGCGCAAGATGCACCTCGATCGCCTGCCTCCACCTCCCGGGCTGGCTGAGTTGTTGGCGGCGTTCGAGGCTGGCCCGGGGAACACCAAGGCGGTCAAGGGGCCGGTGGCGATGTTGCAGCGAGCTTGCCCGGGGCTGAGTGAATCCGCTGCCAACAGGGTGTTGCTCGATGGCAATGCCGAGGAACTGGAGCGGTGGCAAACGACGCGGCGGATTCCCTTGAACATGCTTGAAGAGGGCCGCTGGTATGCACGGCAAGGGCGCGTCAACCAGGCCTTTGCCGGGTTGCTTCTGGAGCGTATGGCATCGGCGGACAGCCGATGGCTCGCCCTGCATTCCCTGGAAAAGCTGCCGGGCTGGTCCGACGGCGTGCGCCTGGAAGTGCGCGACAGTCACGTCGAGGGGCCGCTGATCGATGGCATTGGCAGTCAGGCTGCCGACACGCGCAAATATGTGGTCAAGAAAGGGCCGGCTTACCAGGCGTTCGATGAGCGCGGCGAGGAGCTCAATGGCATTCCTCGAAATGGTGACAATTTTTATCCGTCGATCATGCACGCCTTGCCCGACGCGGCGCGCCAGGCGCTGGGTGTTCCCCATGTGGCTCAGGGCAGCCAGTTGCGTACGGCAATCATCGACTATGCCGTCACCCATCGTGGCGAGCTGGCACAAAGCCTGGAGACACGCACTGGCAAGCATGCGACGTTCAAGCCTCCGGTTCGGGTCAACGAGCGGTTGGTGGGGTACTACGCCAGCGGGCGCGGGCAAGGGATCAACCCTTCGCTGGCGATACGGGTTCGCAATGTCTATCCGGCGCTGACCGAACAGCAGGCCAACGGATTTGTCCTGGCGCAGTTGCGGGCAGGAAAAACCGACGCGCAGATTTACGGTTTGTTGCAGACCCGCCTGCGGGAGTGGGAGACGCTTGAGGCGACGCTCGATCAATGGGTTGGCGAGCCATCGCCGAGCTCTGCCCTGGAGCGCATGCTGGGCGGTAAGGCCTCGGTCGCGCAGAGTCTCAAGGATAGCTGGCGCAACTCGCCGTTGGCCGCAGAGCAGGCGCGCTTCACATTGCTTGACCTGACCTGTGACGAAGCGCTTCCTTCGTTGTCGGCGGATTTCTCCCATGTGCGTGATCTGTACGTGCGGGGCAGGTGCATCACCGATGCCAATGCCGATGCGCTGTTGGCGAATTTCCCCAGATTGAGAAAACTACGGATCAACGCCACGGGCAACCAGTTCAGCAATGTGCCCGAAATCATCGGCACGATGCCGGAACTCACCGATCTGAGCCTGTACTCATCCGCTCCCTACGCCGCCGACATGCCGACGAGGCTGAGCGCGCTGACCAGGCTCGAGTACCTCAATGTCTATTGCTCGGGATTCGCGCCGATTGCGCTGGATGTCAGCCAGTTGCGCAATCTGCGCCTGCTGGAAGTGCTTGCACCTTCGTTGTTCGAATGGCCCCGCGGGGTGCTCGAACTGCCGCGACTCGAGCGATTGAACCTCAAGGGCACCGGGATCAGGACCTTGCCCGACGGCATGTTCAACGGGCATGAAAAGCTCTGGTCCGGACTGTCGCTGGACTGGTCGAATTTCCTTCGTGAAAATTTCAGGCCGGCGTATGAGTACGCCAAAAGGCAACCCCCACACCTTGTCGATCTCGAGGAAATGGTCAGGGATTACAGCAAGGGTGAGTTGAGACGCGTTGGCGAGGGCATCAACGAGAATCACGAGGCCTTGTTCAATCAGTTTGTCGAGCAGTGGCAGGACGCCGAGGCGAGGTACGGGGCGATCGAAGCCTTGAGTGAGCAACACCATGCACTCAACCGCAACCTCAATGACTGGTCCTATCGTGTGCGTGAAATGCCGACAGCGATCAACGAAATGACAGGTCGGACATTAGCGGCCAATTCCCTGAGAGCCTGCTGGCGCAACGGCGTGTTCAAGCGCTACGGCGCTACGGTCAATGCCTCGGTGCTCGACTTGCCAAATCTGGGGTTGAGTGATTTTCCCGAGCTGCAGGCCGGTGCTTTCCCGGAGGTGCAAACGCTGTATTTGAGGGGGAGTAAAGCGCCTGCAGCACAGATTCGCGATTTCATCAGCGGGTTTTCCGAACTTCAAACACTCGACTTGCGCAGTTGCGGCCTGACCGAAATCCCCATCGGCCCCGACAATCTCGGAAAATTGACTCAGCTGGATCTCTCCAGTAACGCGATTGTTGTCGATCCAGGGGTTCAGCAAGGTCTCGACGGGCTGCAGACGCTCGAATATCTGGACCTGAGCAGCAATCCCCTGAACAGCCTGGACGTCAGCGCAATGACTCGTCTCAAGGCCTTGAATCTGCGCGCGACTGAGCTGCGGGATTGGCCGGTGGGTGCCCAGGATTTGCCGGAGCTGACCTGGCTGGATTTACGCGACAGCAAGATTTCCGAGCTACCGGTGGCGGTACTGGAAAATGAGGTAATGCTCAAAACCAATCTCGGCGGTTCGCCCTTGACCCATCAGGCTGGCGCCATGCTCCGGACCGCCTGGCAGCGAACAGAAGTTGCCAGAGTGCTGCCAGAGGGTGCCCTGCAACGGTTCGCCATGGAGCCGATACCGCTTGGTTTCCCGCCGTCCGAGAGTGGGCTTTCCATTGCGCAGCATTTGCTGACGCTGCCTGAGGTTGCGGCGGGAGAAGGGGCCGAGGTTTTCACAAGGCGTCTGCAACGTTTGAAGCCGGCACTGGCGGATGATGAAGCCTTGCAAGCGCTGGAACAGATGCGCGAGCGCGGGGCGAGCGAGGTGCAAATCAGCGAACGCCTTGCCGGTTGGGAACAGACCTTCGAAGCGCTTACGCGTCAGTTGAACGGCTGGATCTTTACACGGGGCGTGCGCGGCACAGGCTGGATGGTGTCTTCGAGCATTCGCAGGCTGGGCGCCTTGCGCATCCTCGAATGCTGGCGTCAGGGCCTGACCGGCGTGGAGGGCGTCGCCAATGCCGTTTTGGATCTGAGCGGTCTGCAACTGGGCGATCTTCCAGAGATGCCGGCAACATTCGAGCACGTCGGCAGGTTGAACCTGACCGGTGTAAAGCTGACCCCGACAGGCTCCGACGGATTCCTCAACGCTTTTACCCGGCTCAAGACCCTGGAACTCAACGGCAATGGGCTGGAAGCCATACCCGAGCCGGTCCAGCACATGGGTACGCTCGAGCGACTGGAACTGTCTTCGAACCGGCTGAGTGATGCCGAACACCTGTACGCCTCGTTGAGCAATCTGGAACGCCTGAACCGGCTTGACCTGGGCTACAACGAACTGGAGTCCTTCGATCTCGACGTTTTCGAAGCATTGGTGACACTCGATCTGCGCAATAACAATCTGGCGCAATGGCCGGACGGCGTGCTGGATGCCGCCCACCTCAGAGTCCTGAATCTGAGTGGTAACGACATCACATCGGTTCCAGCGCAGGCTCTGGATGGCAATCACAATGTCCTGATGATCGGCATCGATCTGAGCGACAACAACCTGGCGCTTGAGAGCCTCGAACGCTTGAGGGCTTACCGTGACTCGGGAGCACGCGACACCGTGCTGGGGCTCTCGCGGGCCGAACTCGACGAGTTACTTGATGATGCTCACGACGAAGGCGAAAGTGACAGCGTCGAGTCGGATGAAGAACTCCCTGACGTTGAGCCTGATTCCGCGCAAAAGACCCCATGGCTAGTCAATACACTCCCGGAGGAACTGGCCGGTAAAAGCGAAATCTGGAATCGGCTGGCGGCCGAGCCGGACAATGCTGCGTTCTTTCATTTGCTCTCGCGATTGCAGGACACCCAGGAGTTTCGGGTGGCCAATGCCGATTTGACGCGACGGGTCTGGACAGTGATGGAAGCCGCGGCCAGCAACAGCGAACTTCGGGAAGTGCTGTTCGCCAGTTCGAGTACCCATGGCACCTGTGTCGACGGGCGAATTCTCACGTTCAGCGGGCTGGAAAGCAAAGTGTTCACCCACAATGCCTTGCTCGACATTCCGCCTGGAGGCTTGAGCGTGAAGGGCGAAGCACTGCTGAAACTGTCCAGGCAGTTGTTCCGACTGGACAAGATCGATGATCTGGCGACCAAGGCCGCAGCTAATACCGGTGAGGATGAGGCCGAGGTGCGCCTGGGTTATCGAATCGGTCTGACGGAGGGTTGGGATGACGGCCTGATCCTGCCGGGTCAGCCGAAACACATGACCTATGCCTCGGGCGTCACGCGGCAACAACTGGCTGACGCGCGCGTGGAAATCGTCAATGCGGAGCGGTCCGACGGGTTTTTCGAAGACTTGATCCAGCGTGACTATTGGGTGAGTTATCTCAAGGAGAAATACCCTGAAGAGTTCAGGGCGCTTGATGAGGTGGATAGTCAGGCAGGGGAGGATGACGGTGTTGATATCGCCGATGACGCTGCCCTTTTGACTCAGATGTTCGAGCAGGCGGCGGCGCGCAACGCGAAGATGATCGAGTTGTCCCGCAAGGAGGTCGCGGGTGGGGAGCCGCAACCGGGGACCTCGGCCAGAAGCAGCTGAATCAGCCGCCGGATAACTAATGTGGGAGCGAGCCTGCTCACGATTGCGGAATAACATTCAACATCGATGTTGACTGAAAGACCGCTATCGCGAGCAGGCTCGCTCCTACAGAGGGCCTTGCCAACCACAATGCAGTGGTTGGCAAGGCTGTTTAGTTGTCGTAACCCAGGTTCGGCGCCAACCAGCGTTCGGTCACGCTCAACTCCTGGCTTTTACGCGAGGTGTAGCTCTGCACCTGGTCCTTGTCGACCTTGCCCACGGCAAAGTATTGCGCCTGCGGGTGAGCGAAGTACCAGCCGCTGACCGCGGCCGCCGGGAACATCGCGTAGTGTTCGGTGAGGAACACACCGCTGCGGCCTGCGCGCATTTCCTGGGCCTCTGGATCGAGCAGGGCGAACAGCTGGGCTTTCTCGGTGTGGTCCGGGCAGGCCGGGTAGCCCGGTGCCGGACGGATACCGCTGTACTGCTCCTTGATCAGTGCCTCGTTATCCAGCGTTTCATCCTTGGCATAACCCCAGTAGTCTTTACGCACCTGCTGGTGCAGCCACTCGGCGCAGGCCTCGGCCAGGCGGTCGGCCAGGGCCTTGACCATGATCGAGTTGTAATCGTCGCCGGCGTCCTGGTAGGCCTTGGCCACTTCTTCGGCGCCAATCCCCGCAGTGGTGATGAAACCACCCACGTAGTCAGTCACTTCACTGTCCTTGGGCGCGACGAAGTCGGCCAGGGAGAAGTTCGGCTTGCCGTCGGTCTTGATGATCTGCTGGCGCAGGTGATGCAGCTTGGCCATCGGCTTGCCGTCATCGCCATAGAGCTCGATGTCGTCGTCATGCACCTGGTTGGCCGGCCAGAAACCGAACACCGCGCGGGCGCTGATCAGCTTCTCGTCGATCAGTTTGCTGAGCATTTCCCGGGCATCTTTGTACAGCGAGGTGGCGGCTTCACCGACCACTTCATCCTGGAGGATGCGCGGGAACTTGCCGGCCAGGTCCCAGGAGATGAAGAACGGCGTCCAGTCGATGTATTCGGCCAGGACATTGAGGTCGATGTTGTCCAGCACCCGGGTGCCGGTGAAGGTCGGCTTGACCGGCGTGTAGCTCGCCCAGTCGAATTGCGGCTTCTTGGCGATGGCCGCGCCATAGCTCAGGCGCTCGGTACGGGCACTGCGGTTGGCGGTGCGTTCGCGAACGTCGATGTAGTCCAGGCGGGTTTTCTCGACGAAACCGGCCTTGAGCTCCTTGGACAGCAACTGCGTCGCCACGCCCACGGCGCGGGAGGCGTCGGTGACGTAGATCACCGCATCGTTGCTGTACTTGGGCTCGATCTTCACCGCCGTGTGCGCCTTGGAGGTGGTGGCGCCACCGATCATCAACGGCAGGTGGAAGTCCTGGCGCTGCATTTCGCGGGCAACGTGGACCATCTCGTCCAGCGACGGGGTGATCAGGCCGGACAGGCCGATGATGTCGCACTTCTGTTCCTTGGCCACCTGCAGGATTTTCTCTGCCGGCACCATCACGCCGAGGTCGACGATGTCATAGCCGTTGCAGCCCAGCACCACGCCAACGATGTTCTTGCCGATGTCGTGCACGTCGCCTTTCACCGTGGCCATCAGGATCTTGCCCTTGGCTTGCGGTTTGTCGCCTTTTTCCAGTTCGATGAACGGGATCAGGTGCGCCACGGCCTGTTTCATCACGCGGGCGGATTTCACTACCTGAGGCAGGAACATTTTGCCGGCGCCGAACAGGTCGCCGACGATGTTCATGCCGGACATCAGCGGGCCTTCGATCACTTCGATCGGGCGGGCGAAGGACTGGCGCGATTCTTCGGTGTCTTCGACGATGTGGGTGGTGATGCCTTTGACCAGAGCGTGCTCCAGACGCTTGTTGACGTCCCAGTTGCGCCACTCTTCGGTCTCGGCTTCCTTGACACTGCCGTCGCCCTTGTACTTGTCGGCGATGGCGAGAAGGGCGTCGGTGCCTTCCGGTGTGCGGTTGAGGATCACGTCTTCCACGGCGTCGCGCAGTTCTGCAGGGATCTGGTCGTAGATCTCCAGTTGACCGGCGTTGACGATGCCCATGGTCAGGCCGGAACGGATCGCGTACAGCAGGAATACCGAGTGGATCGCCTCGCGCACCGGGTTGTTGCCACGGAACGAGAACGACACGTTGGACACGCCGCCGGAGGTCAGCGCATACGGCAGCTCGTCACGGATGTAGGCACAGGCATTGATGAAATCGACGGCGTAGTTGTTGTGTTCTTCGATACCGGTGGCGACGGCAAAGATGTTCGGGTCGAAGATGATGTCTTCCGGCGGGAAGCCCACTTCGTTGACCAGAATGTCGTAGGAACGTTTGCAGATTTCTTTCTTGCGCGCTTCGGTGTCGGCCTGGCCGGCTTCGTCGAAGGCCATCACCACCACGGCGGCGCCGTAGCGCTTGCACAGCTTGGCGTGATGGATGAACTGCTCGACGCCTTCTTTCATGCTGATCGAGTTGACGATGCCCTTGCCCTGGATGCATTTGAGGCCGGCTTCGATCACTTCCCACTTGGAGGAGTCGATCATGATCGGTACGCGGGAGATGTCCGGTTCGCCGGCAATCAGATTGAGGAAAGTCACCATGGCCTTCTTCGAATCGAGCATCCCTTCGTCCATGTTGATGTCGATCACCTGGGCGCCGGCTTCGACCTGCTGCAGGGCGACTTCCAGGGCTTCGGTGTAGTTGTCTTCGCGGATCAGACGGGCGAACTTGGCGGAACCGGTGATGTTGGTGCGCTCGCCGACGTTGACGAACAGCGAGTTGCGATCGATGGTGAACGGTTCGAGGCCCGAGAGGCGGCATGCCTTCGGAATGTCCGGAATCTCGCGCGGCGCATAACCGGCCACGGCCTTGGCGATGGCTTCGATGTGGCCCGGCGTGGTGCCGCAGCAACCACCGACGATGTTGAGGAAGCCGCTCTGGGCGAACTCTTCGATGACCTTGGCGGTTTCCGACGGCAATTCGTCGTACTCACCGAATTCGTTCGGCAGGCCGGCGTTCGGGTGCGCGGAAACGTGGGTGCCTGCCTTGTTCGACAGTTCTTCGAGGTACGGGCGCAATTCGCGGGCGCCGAGGGCGCAGTTCAGGCCGACGGAAATCGGCTTGGCGTGGGCCACGGAGTTCCAGAACGCTTCGGTGGTCTGGCCCGACAGGGTGCGGCCCGAGGCGTCGGTGATGGTGCCGGAAATCATGATCGGCAGCTCGATCCCCAGTTCCTCGAACACGCCTTGTACGGCGAAGATCGCGGCCTTGGCGTTGAGGGTGTCGAAAATGGTTTCGATCAGGATCAGGTCGGCACCGCCTTCGATCAGGCCTTTGGTGGACTCGGTGTAGTTTTCCACCAGTTCATCGAAGGTCACGTTGCGGTAGCCGGGGTTGTTCACGTCCGGGGACAACGAGCAGGTGCGACTTGTAGGACCGAGCACGCCGGCGACGAAGCGTGGTCGGTCCGGGGTTTCCAGGGTCTTGGCGTCGGCAACCTTGCGCGCCAGGCGTGCGCCTTCTACGTTTAACTCATACGCCAGGCCTTGCATGCCATAGTCAGCCAGGGAGATCTGGGTGGCGTTGAAGGTGTTGGTTTCCAGAATGTCGGCGCCGGCGTCCAGGTAGGCTTTTTCAATGCCGCCAATCACATCCGGGCGAGTCAGTACCAACAGGTCGTTGTTGCCTTTGACATCGCTTGGCCAGTCAGCGAAGCGTTTGCCACGGTAATCCTGCTCTTCGAGCTTGTAGCTCTGGATCATCGTGCCCATACCGCCATCGAGAATCAGGATGCGCTCTTTGAGGGCGTGCTTGAGAGCTTGAAGGCGAACGCTGCGATCGGACATTTGGACTACTCGGTAAGGCCATGACGAAGGGCCGGGATGATAGCAAACCTGTGCGCTTTTGGAGCATGGCTCGAATTTGCATGAATATCGTTCATGTTGGTAAGGATGACAGACCGGTAGAATCGCGGCGTTTTTTCAGGATTCAGGACCAGGGACATGTCGTATCGCTTCGTCATCAGCACATTGCTGCTGTTTTTAAGCTGGGGCGCCGTGGCGCAAGGCCCGGCGATTTCCACTGCCATTTCACCTGCTATTTCTTACAGCCGCGACATTCAACCGATCTTCACTGAAAAGTGCGTGGCCTGCCACGCCTGCAACGACGCCGCCTGTCAGCTCAACCTGGGCAGCGGCGAGGGCGCGACACGGGGCGCAACCAAAGTCCCGGTCTACGACGGTGACCGCCGCCAGGCCGTTGCGCCGACCCGACTGTTCTATGACGCCTCCGGCAAACAGGCCTGGCAGCAAAAAGGCTTCTATTCGGTGCTCGATGCCCAGGGCAGCCAGGCTGCATTGATGGCGCGGATGCTGGAGCTTGGCCACAAAACTCCGTTGCAACCCAACGCGAAGCTGCCGGAAGACATCGTCCTGGGCCTGAACCGGGAAAACATGTGTGCCATGCCCACGGAGTTCGACGACTACGCCGCCAAGCATCCGAAGGAGGGCATGCCACTGGCAGTGACCGGCCTGACCGACCAGCAGTACCAGACGCTGCAACGCTGGTTGGCGGCAGGCGCGCCGATCGATCAGCAAGCGCTGGCGCCGAGTGCCAGGGAAGCCCTGGAGGTGGTGCAATGGGAAAACCTGCTCAATTCGCCGGGCGCCCGGGAAAGTCTGGTGGGGCGCTGGCTGTTCGAGCACTGGTTCCTCGCCCATCTCTACTTCAAGGACGGCGAGCCTGGGCATTTCTTCCAGTGGGTGCGTTCGCGCACCCCGACCGGCCAGCCAATTGACCTGATCAACACCCGTCGCCCGAACGATGATCCGGGTACGCAGTTCTACTATCGCTTGTGGCCGGTTCAGGGCGTGATCGTGCACAAGACCCACATCACCTATCCGCTGAGTCCGGCGAAGCTGGCGCGGGTCAAGAGTCTGTTCTACAGCGGCAACTGGCAGGTCGACGCATTGCCGGGCTATGGACCGCAGAGCCGGGCCAACCCGTTTGCCACTTTCGAAGCGATTCCGGCCCAGGCGCGCTATCAGTTCATGCTCGATAACGCCGAGTACTTTGTGCGCACCTTTATCCGTGGGCCGGTGTGTCGTGGTCAGATCGCCACGGACGTGATCCGCGATAATTTCTGGGCGCTGTTCCAGGCGCCCGAGCACGACCTGTATGTCACCGATCCGAACTATCGCGGGCAGGCCACGCCGTTGCTGGCGATGCCGGGGCAGAATGACGACGTCGGCAGCGTCCTGAGCCTGTGGCACGACTACCGCGACAAGCGTAATGAATACGAAGCCTTGCGCCGGGACAGCTACGCCGATCAGCCTGCGCCGAGCTGGTCGACCCTGTGGGCCGGCAACGACAACGCGTTGCTGAGTATCTTCCGCCATTTCGACAGCGCTTCGGTGACCAAAGGCCTGATCGGCGAGGTGCCGCAAACGATATGGCTGTTCGACTATCCGCTGCTGGAGCGCACCTACTATCAACTGGCGGTGAACTTCGATGTGTTCGGCAACCTGTCCCACCAAGCCCAGACGCGCTTGTATTTCGACCTGATCCGCAACGGCGCCGAGCAGAATTTCCTGCGCCTGATGCCCGCCGATTCTCGGGATGGCTACCTTGACGACTGGTATCAGAACAGTGGCAAATTCAAGATGTGGCTCGACTACGAGACCATCGATGACGACTCGCCGACCGCGCTGAAACTCAATCCGGCTGATCCCAAGCGTGACTTTGCCAATCAGTTGCTGGCCCGATACGGCGACCTTAATGCCAGGCCCGACCCGATCAATCGCTGCGACGGCGCTTACTGTTCGCGGCCGAACATCGATCCGGACCTGCAAAATGCCGAGCAGGCGCTGAGCCGTCTGACTTCGCGTCCGGCCGCCGGGCTGAAGGTCATCGATCAGTTGCCGGAAGCCACTATGTTGCGTATCGAAACCAGCAGCGGCAAGCGTGAGGTCTACAGCCTGTTGCGTAACCGTGCCCACAGTAACGTGGCGTTTTTGCTCGGTGAATCGCTGCGCTATCAGCCGGGACTCGACACCCTGACGATTTTCCCTGGCGTGCTGAGCAGCTACCCGAACTTCATGTTCAACATCCCGGCCGGGCAAGTGCCGGCGTTCGTGGATGCGATGGAAAGCGCCAAGGATACCGACAGCTTCGAGAAAATCGTCGAACGTTGGGGCATACGCCGCAGTCATCCGCAATTCTGGCCTTATTTCCATGACCTGAGTCGCTACATCCACGAAAACGATCCGGTGGAAGAGGGCGTGCTGGACATGAACCGCTACGAGAACCTCTGACAGGACGCAGATCCCCTGTGGGTGTGGAGCCCCCTCGCCACAAAAGCCCGCTCACACAGGGTGATTGGTGTTTCTTTTCCCGACAAAAATACTAGGACTTTGTCCGGCGCGTTGATTGGCGTAAACTGCGCCCAAGCCTGCGAGGAGTTTCCATGACCGCTATTACCATCACTGACGCCGCCCACGATTACCTGGCTGATCTGCTCTCCAAGCAGAACACCCCGGGCATCGGCATCCGCGTCTTCATCACCCAGCCTGGCACCCAGTACGCCGAAACCTGCATTGCCTACTGCAAGCCGGGCGAAGAAAAACCCGAAGACACCGCGCTGGGGCTCAAAAGCTTCACCGCGTACATCGACCACTTCAGCGAAGCCTTCCTGGACGATGCCGTTGTCGACTACGCCACCGACCGCATGGGCGGCCAGCTGACCATCAAGGCGCCAAACGCCAAGGTACCGATGGTCAACGCCGACAGCCCGGTCAACGAGCGCATCAACTACTACCTGCAAACCGAGATCAACCCGGGGCTGGCCAGCCACGGTGGTCAGGTCAGCCTGATCGATGTGGTCGAAGACGGCATCGCTGTCCTGCAGTTCGGCGGTGGTTGCCAGGGCTGCGGCCAGGCCGACGTGACGCTGAAGGAAGGCATTGAGCGCACTCTGCTCGAGCGCATCCCGGAGCTGAAAGGTGTTCGCGACGTGACCGACCACACGCAGAAAGAAAACGCCTACTACTAAGGTGTTCGCTGCGAAACGAAAAAACGGCGCTGTGGCGAGGGAGCTTGCTCCCGCTTGATGGCATAGCCATCACAAAATCAGTCAATGCATTTTCCCGTGATGAATGCGTTGGCTGATGTTGGGACCGCTTTGCGGTCCAGCGGGAGCAAGCTCCCTCGCCACAGGTGCTTTCAGGGTCTGTAGAGATGCGCATGCCCCGCGCGATACAGTGACGACTCGCTGAAGTTATCGCTGCCCAGCACCCGACCCACCAGAATCAACGCCGTACGGCGAAAGCCCTTGGCTTCAACCTTCCCGGCAATATCCTCAAGCGTGCCCACCACCCAATCCTGATCCGGCCAGCTCGCACGGTGAACCACCGCAATCGGGCAATCGGCGCCGTAATGGGGTAGCAGTTCTTCAACGATCTTCGCCAGGTGATTAACCCCCAAATGAATCGCCATGGTCGCGCCGTGCTGCGCCAGGCTGGAGAATTCCTCTCCGGGAGGCATGGCGGTCTTGTCGGCGTAGCGCGTCAGGATCACGCTTTGCGAAACGTCCGGCAGCGTCAGTTCTGCGCCCAAAAGCGCTGCGCAAGCGGCTGTGGCCGTCACGCCGGGTACGATTTCGAACGCAATGCCCAGCTCACGCAGATAGCGAATCTGCTCGCCGATGGCGCCATACAGGCTCGGATCGCCGGAGTGCACCCGGGCCACATCCTGGCCTTTGGCGTGGGCAGTCTTGATCAGGTCGATGATCTGTTCCAGGTGCAGTTCGGCGCTGTTGACCACTTGTTCGGCACAGTGACCTTCCAGTACGGCGGCAGGCACCAGGGAACCGGCATAAATGATCACCGGGCAGCTGCGAATCAGCCGCTGGCCCTTGACGGTAATCAGTTCGGGGTCGCCGGGACCTGCGCCAATGAAGTAGACGGTCATCGTCGGTTCCTGTGGGGAAAAAGGGGCTGAACAGGGCTTCAGATGAAGAATGTTCATGATCAAAGCGGGGGATTATCGGTTTTTTACGCAGCGCCGGCCAATGCCAGGGTTGCCTGGGCGTATTTTTGTCGTGGAATCAGCAGTTTTGCCGGGGCCTGGGCCAGTTGTTCGGCCAGGGCCAGTGCGGCGCTTTCCGCCACGCCGTAGCAACCGGTGCGTTCAAAGGCTATTTGCGATTGATGACTGAGTTGCGGTTCATAAACGGCCAGTTGTTCACTGCTGAAATACATCAATTCCAGGCCAAGCTGCTGAGCCAGTTCGATTAACGCAGGTTCGTCGCGCTTCGAATCGATGCTGGCCAGCGCCTTGATTTCATGACGAGCAATCTGGTGTGCCTCCAGCGCCTGATCGAGCAGCGCCAGCAACGTGCTGACAGGGCAGCCGCGCTGGCAGCCCAGGCCGACCACCAGGGTCGGCGCTGTGCTGATATCCGTCATGCGTGGTACTGGCCATCGCTTTTGCGACGGAACAACCAGGCGCTGATCAGGCCCAGGGTCAGCCAGAACGCCACGTTGGTCAGTTGCGAAGCGATTTTGAACTGGGCTTCCAGCGCCTCTGGAGCGAGCATCGAATGCACCTCCGGTTGCGGCGCGCCAATCACATGGGGAACGGCGAGGATCGCCGCGCCGAGGACTTTCATCAGCCAGTGACGGCTGAATACGATCAGGGCGATACCGACGGCAGTGGACGCGGCCGTACCGATCCACCACAGTTGCCGCTGTGCCAGATCGGCGGCGGCAGTACCTGGCAGTTCCGGTGGCAGGCCGAGGGTCGGTGCGAGCACGAAGGTCGCGTAACCGGCCAGGCCCCAGAGCAGGCCCTGCGAGGTTTTGGTCGGCGCACGCAAGGTGTACAGGCCGGCCAGCATCAGGGCGAAACCGACGGCCACCACCAGGTTACCGCCGGTGGTCGACAGCACGCGCTGCCAGCCGTCTTCCGGCTCCCAGGCTTGCGCATCGTGGGTGTGGGCAGCCATCGCACCGTCGGCGTGTTCATGCATTTCAACAGCGGCCGGTTCGGCTTTTTCGTAGGTCTCGGCCTGCAAAATCAGCGGGGCGACCCAGAAGCTTTGCAGCAGGGTCAGCAACAGGGCGGCCAGCAGCCCGGTGAAACCTGCGGTTTGCGCAATACGCTTGATCATGTCGACAGCTCTCAATGGCACGGGAACGCGGAGCTGTGACGGGTATCGTGGGCGGCGTTGTGCACCGCTTCGATGTGCGAGAAACCGGCAAAATACACAAGGCACGCGCCCAGGATCGACGCGCAGATGGCGGTGGCCAGACGTTGGGTCAGGGTTGAGGTGGTGCTCGCGGCTGTGTGTTCGGCGCTGCTGATGATCGACATGGCGTTTCCCTCTGGTCTGTCAGCGGGGAATAAGAGCGCATGCAAAAACCCGCACGACCAGGCGCGCAAGGTTTCGAACAGCGCCCGCCCACCGCGGGTTTGTTGGTTCAGTGATCGTACTGGTCACTTTGTGTTGCGGGCCGGTCTCCGGGCTCACGAGGGGCAAAGGCTTGGGCCTGAACCTGAAAGCGTCACCTTCCCATGCCGTAGTGGCGCAGTGGATCTGATGCTTCGCTCGCTTACCGTTGCGGGGGCAGCACCGGACTGACATGGCTTAAGAGTAAAGCACATGATTCACCGGTTTCCCGTTTCACCCTGTGAAGGGCACCCGTAACAAGGTGTGTAGGAGAGCATGGCCGGGGGTTGGGCGTCAATTGGCAAGGGTTCGCATTTAAGGTTCGCCACAGGGATCGCAAGCATTGACCCGCCCCAAGACCATGCGTAGCCTTGCGCTTTCGAGGTTCTTCGGCGTTTGTCGAAGCTAAGAAGGGAACGCGGTCGATGCCGCGGCTGCCCCCGCAACTGTGAACGGTGATGTTCGTTGCCACGCCACTGCAGGCTCAATCCATGAGGCCGGCGGGAAGGCGCAGCGAATGCCAGGCTCAAGGCCGGCACACCGTCAGCCAGGAGACCTGCCTCGTCACAGATTCTCACTTTCAACCGGGCGGGGTGATCCGGTGGCGAACTCTTCAGGCATGCGCGTCCGCGTTGCCGGTCGTCGTCCCGTATGCCCGCCACATTAGCCATAGGGCATCCGATGAAAACACTGGCCAAACTCCCCGTCACCATCGTTACAGGCTTTCTCGGCTCGGGTAAAACCACGCTGCTGCGGCACATGCTCGACAACGCCCAGGGTCGCCGCATCGCGGTGATCGTCAACGAATTTGGCGAGTTGGGCATTGACGGCGAAATCCTCAAGCAGTGCTCCATCGGTTGCACCGAAGAAGAAGCCAACGGCCGTGTCTATGAACTGGCCAACGGTTGCCTGTGCTGCACCGTCCAGGAAGAATTCTTCCCGGTGATGCGCGAACTGGTGGCCCGTCGCGGCGATCTTGACCACATCCTCATCGAAACCTCCGGTCTGGCCCTGCCCAAGCCGCTGGTGCAGGCCTTCCAGTGGCCGGAAATCCGCAGTGCCTGCACGGTGGATGCGGTGATCACTGTGGTCGACAGCCCGGCCGTGGCCGCCGGCACCTTCGCTGCGTTCCCGGATCAGGTCGACGCTCAGCGCAAACTAGACCCGAACCTGGACCACGAATCGCCGCTGCACGAACTGTTTGCCGACCAATTGGCCAGCGCTGACCTGGTGATCCTTAACAAAACCGACCTGATCAACCCGGCGGACCTGGCCCGCGTGCGTCTGGAAGTCGCCGAGGAATTGCCGCCAGCGGTGAAAATCGTTGAAGCCAGCAGCGGTCGCCTGCCGCTGGACGTGCTGATCGGCCTGGGTGCCGGCTCCGAAGAACACATCGACAGCCGTCACAGCCACCACGACCATCATCACGATGGCGACGACGATCATGATGACCACGATCACGACGCCTTCGATTCGATCTCCATCGAACTGCCGCAAGCCGACGAAAGCCTGCTGCTGGATGCGCTGACCCAACTGGTGGTCCAGCACGGCATCCTGCGGGTCAAGGGTTTTGCGGCGATCCCGAACAAACCGATGCGCCTGCTGATCCAGGGCGTGGGCACGCGTTTCGACAAGCATTTCGACCGCCAGTGGGGCGCCGAAGAAGCGCGAGTCACCCGCCTGGTGCTGATCGGCCAGGAACTGGACGCCACTGTTCTCGAAGCGCAATTGCGCGCCGCGCTCAGCGTGTAAGCCATGCACCTGCTCAGGACCCAGCCCGGCGGTTTCGTGTCGGATGACAACATTGCCGACCTAGGACAAACCCCCGCCGAGCTGGTGGTCCTGTGCAGCGGCGACTCCAGCCTGGCGCTGCTCGCCGAAGCGGCGCAGCAGTTGCCCGACGATTACCCGAGCGTGCGCCTGGCCAACCCGATGCAGGTGCAGAACCATGCCTCGGTCGATTTGTACGTCGATGAAGTGCTGCGTCACGCCAGGGTGATCCTGATTTCGCTGCACGGCGGCATCGCCTATTGGCGTTACGGCATCGAGCGTCTGGTCGAACTGTCGCAGCGCGGCGTGCAGGTGATTTTGGTGCCGGGCGATGATCGCCCGGATCCGGAGCTCAGTGACCTGAGCACCGTCGGCGCCGAGGATCGCGACCGGCTTTGGCAGTTTCTGCGCCAGGGGGGCATGGGCAACGCCCTCGATTTCTTCCGCTGTCTGGCCAACCGCTGGCTGGCCCGTGATTACACCTGGGGCGAGCCGCAAACCCTGCCACGCACGGCGATTTACCATCCGCACAAACACTCCGCCGCACTGAGCGACTGGCAAGCCGATTGGCACGCCGATCAACCGGTGGCGGCGGTGCTGTTTTACCGCTCGCATTTGCAGGCGGCGAACACCGCGTTCATTGATGTTTTTTGCCAGCGCTTGCAGGCGGCGGGGTTGAATCCGCTGCCGATTGCGCTGGCCAGCCTGAAAGAGCCCGGTTGTCTTTGCGCGGTCGAGGACTGGCTGGATGAGGCCAGCGTCTCGGTGATCCTGAACACCACCGGCTTCGCCCAATCCAGTCCCGAAGCACCGCATCTGCGCCCGTTTCGCCGCAATATTCCGGTGATCCAGGCGATTTGCGCCCAGGATAACGAACCCGGCTGGCGCGCCAGCGAACAGGGGCTTGGCCCTCGGGATCTGGCGATGCACATTGCCTTGCCGGAGCTGGACGGACGCATCATCAGCCGCCCGATCAGTTTCAAGGACCTGGCGTGGCGCAGTGAGCGCAGTCAGTCGGATGTGGTTTGCTACCGGCCACAACCGGAACGCATGGATTTCGTCGCCGAACTGGCCCGGCGCTGGGTCGATCTGGCACGGGTGCCCAATGCTGAAAAACGCATTGCCTTGATTCTCGCCAATTACCCGACCCGCGACGGCCGCATCGGCAACGGCGTCGGCCTCGACACCCCGGCAGCGGCGCTGAATATCCTGCGGGCGCTGCATGCCGAAGGTTATCCATTGCCGGCTGAGTTACCGGACAGCGGCACCGCGTTGATCCAGCAGTTGCTGGGCGGCGTCAGCAACGATCTCGAGACTCTCGACCAGCGTCCGTGCCAGCAAAGCCTGGGCATGGATGACTATCTGGTGATGTTCAATGCACTGCCCGAAGCCAACCGCGCGGCGGTGCTCGAACGTTGGGGCGCGCCGGAAAGCGACCCGATGTGCCGCAGCGGACGGATGATGATCGCCGGCCTGCGTTTTGGCTTGACCTTCGTCGGCATTCAGCCGGCCCGGGGTTATCAGGTCGACCCGAGCGCGGTGTATCACGACCCGGACCTGGTGCCGCCCCACGGTTACCTGGCGTTCTACTTCTGGCTGCGCAACACGTATGGCGCCCACGGCGTGATCCACGTCGGCAAGCACGGCAACCTCGAATGGCTGCCGGGCAAGGGCGTGGGGCTGTCGGAACATTGCTGGCCAGATGCTTTGCTCGGGCCGCTGCCGAACATCTATCCGTTCATCGTCAACGACCCGGGCGAGGGCGCCCAGGCCAAGCGGCGCACCCAGGCCGTGATCATCGATCACCTGATGCCACCGCTGACCCGCGCCGAAACCTACGGCCCGCTACGTAATCTCGAACTGTTGGCGGACGAATATTACGAAGCGCAGTTGCTCGACCCGCGTCGTGCCCGAGAGTTGCAGCGCGATATCTTGCAACTGGTACGCGACACCCACATCGACCGTGAACTGCAACTGGATGAACAGCTCGACAGCGATGCCGACGCGGCGATCTGGTTGCCACGGCTCGACACTTACCTGTGCGATTTGAAAGAGTCGCAGATCCGCGACGGCCTGCATGTGTTCGGCGAATCGCCCACCGGTCGTTTGCGTATCGATACCTTGCTGGCGCTGTTGCGCATTCCACGGGGCGATGGCCGGGGCGCGCAGTCGAGTCTGCTGCGGGCACTGGCCAAGGCTTTCGGGCTGGGGTTCGATCCGCTCGATTGCGCCTTGGCCGAGCCGTGGACGGGGCCGCGCCCTGAGCTTCTTGTGGGCATCAGCGAAGAGACCTGGCGCACGGCGGGCGATACTCGCGAACGCCTGGAGCTGTTTGCCGCGCAGTTGATTTCGGACGCGTTGAATCCAGAGGCTCAAACCACACCAATCTCCTCTGGGAACGGGCTTGTGTGGCGAGGGGGCTCGCTCCTACAGGAGGCCGACTGGATTGAGGTACAAGCCATTATCGATGGTTTGCGTGACGTCATTGCCCCGCGTCTGGACGCCTGCGGCCCGGCGGAAATGCGCGGATTGCTCGATGCCCTGAGCGGTCGCTTCGTCCCGGCCGGTCCCAGCGGCGCACCGAGTCGTGGCCGCCTGGACGTGCTGCCCACCGGTCGTAACTTCTATTCGGTGGACGTGCGCAATCTGCCGACTACCACGGCGTGGCGCATCGGGTTCCAGTCGGCCAACCTGATTCTCGAACGGCACCTGCAAGACCACGGCGATCATTTGCGCCAGCTCGGTCTGTCGGTGTGGGGCACCGCGACCATGCGCACCGGCGGTGATGACATCGCCCAGGCCATGGCGCTGATGGGCGTGCGCCCGGTCTGGGCCACCGGCAGCCAGCGGGTCGATGATTTCGAGATCCTGCCGTTGAGTTTGCTTGACCGTCCTCGGGTCGACGTGACCTTGCGCGTATCCGGTTTCTTCCGCGATGCCTTTGCCAATCTGATTCGCTTGTTCGACGCGGCGGTGCAAGCGGTGGCCGACCTCGATGAGCCGGATGACCTCAATCCGTTGGCGGCCAAGGTACGCGGAGAGCGCGCAGCCTTGTTGCTGTCAGGGCTCGATGAAGACGCTGCGCGGCGTCAGGCTGGCTGGCGGATTTTCGGGGCCAAGCCCGGTGCCTACGGCGCAGGCGTGCAGGGCGCTATCGATGGTCGCCTGTGGCAGAGCCGCGAGGACTTGGCCGAGGTTTACCTCAACTGGGGCGGCTACGCTTATGGCGGTTCCGACGAGGGCACCGCCGCCCGCGAACAGTTCAGCCAGCGCCTGAGCCAGGTGCAGGCAGTGCTGCAAAACCAGGATAACCACGAGCACGATTTGCTCGACTCCAACGATTACTACCAGTTCCAGGGCGGTATGCTCGCGGCGGTGGAAAGCCTGAAAGGCGAGGCGGCGGCCAGCTATCATGGCGACCACAGCCAGCCGGACCTGCCGAAGATTCGCACCCTGAAAGAAGAACTGAACCGGGTGATCCGCTCCCGGGCGGCCAATCCGAAGTGGCTCGAAGGTGTTAAACGTCACGGCTACAAAGGTGCGTTCGAAATGGCCGCGACGGTCGACAACCTGTTTGCCTTCGACGCCACCACGCAGTTGATCGACGATCACCAGTACGCGTTGCTGGCGGATGCCTATTTGCTTGATCCGGACACCCGGGATTTTGTCCGCGAGCACAATCCCCATGCCTTGCGCGACATGACCGAGCGCATGCTCGAGGCGCAACAACGGGGGATGTGGAAGGAACCCGGCGAGTACCGCGAGGCGCTGGAGAATTTGTTGCTGGATATAGAAGAAGACAGCTGACACAGAAGCCCGAGGCCAACACAAACCTGTGGCGAGGGAGCTTGTCGGAACGCCGCACCGTCCCGCTCGGCTGCGAAGCGGCCGTAAAACCGGATAACCCGATTTTCCTGGACATGCGAGGGCCGCTTCGCGCCCCAGCGGGAGCAAGCTCCCTCGCCACAGAGTTCAAGTTTGTCCTTTGGATTGTTGATCGACACAACCGACCATAATGAGACGCCTGACATGACCGACACCCCGCATTTCCCGCTCTCCGCCGTGGTCGGCGCCGACGATTTGAAGCTGGCCCTGTACCTGACCGCCATCGACCCGAAAATCGGCGGTGTGCTGATCGAAGGCCCGCGAGGCATGGCCAAGTCGACCCTGGCCCGCGGTCTGGCGGACCTGCTGGCCAGCGGTCAGTTCGTCACCTTGCCGTTGGGCGCCACCGAAGAGCGCCTGGTCGGCACCCTCGATCTCGACGCGGCACTGGGCGAAGGTCGCGCGCAGTTTTCCCCTGGCGTACTGGCCAAGGCTGACGGTGGCGTGCTCTATGTCGACGAGGTCAATCTGTTGCCAGATCACCTCGTTGACCTGCTGCTCGATGTGGCCGCCAGTGGCACCAATTTGGTGGAGCGTGACGGCATTTCCCATCGGCATTCGGCGAAGTTCGTGCTGATTGGCACCATGAACCCGGAGGAGGGTGAACTGCGTCCGCAATTGCTTGACCGTTTCGGCTTGAACGTCGCCCTCGGTGGCCACACCGCGCCGGCCGAGCGCGGCCAGATCATCCGCCGTCGCCTGGATTTCGACAGCGATCCGCAAGGCTTCTGCGCCGAATGGGAATCGGCACAGGCGTCTCTGCGCGAACGATGCCAGAACGCACGCAATGCACTGGCAAACATTCCCCTCGACGACCAGGCACTGGCACACATCACCGAACGCTGCTTTACCGCTGGCGTCGATGGTTTGCGCGCCGACCTGGTCTGGCTGCGCGCCGCCCGGGCGCACGCCGCCTGGCGCGGGGCGAACGCGATCGCCGAGGAAGATATTGACGCCGTTGCCGAGTTCGCCTTGCGCCATCGTCGTCGCGAACATTCTCCACCGGCACCTCAGCCATCCCAGGCTGCGCAACAATCGGTGCCGCAAAACGCCAACCCGAGCGAAGGGCAGGGCCAGTGGGGCGAGATGCCTGCCCAGGCGCTGGCGGTCGGCGCACGACGTGAAGTGCCGAGCTGGCCAAAAAAGCCCTAGGCATTCGCCCTCGCTCAGACGTGGGGGCGAATGCCAGACCCCGTGCCGGGCGGCTGGACCACGGCAAACAAGGCAAGCGTTACACAGCCCGCAGCGGTTCGGTCAACTGGCCTGGCACATTGCTCAACGGCCGACCGCGTCAGCGCGACGACCTGTTGTTTCACCTGCGCACTCGCTCGCCCCATGAACTGTGGCTAGTGATCGTTGACGCCTCCGCTTCGACCCGCCGTCATCAGGCCTTGAGCGATGCCAAGGGCTTGCTGGCGCAGTTGTTCGACGATGCCTATCGCCAGCGTGCGCGACTGGCGTTGCTCACGGCCAGTGGTGCTGCACCCAAGTGGCAGGTGCAGGGGTTGAAGGCTTCCAGCGGATTACGCCAGTGGCTCGATGGCCTTGGCGCCGGTGGCGGTACGCCGTTGCTGGCCGCGTTGAGCGAAGCGGGGCGATGGCTTGCGGCACGGCAAAAGCGTTTTCCGGCAGAGCAGCAGCGGTTGCTGCTGGTGACCGATGGCCGGCTGAAGGACTGGCCGTTGTTGCCCGTGCTGGAGTGCCCGGGGGTGCTGATCGACATCGAACGCGGGCCGATTCGGCTCGGGCGCAGCAGGGTGTTGGCGGCGCAGTTGCAGGCTGAGTATCGTCATATTGACGAGCTGCTTCCTGGCTGAATTCTGGGCTGTTCATGCCCGCGAAGGCGATGTATTAGCCACCACAGGTTTCGGGTTACTTACCCATCGCCTGCCGGTACTGCCGGGTACGCTTGCCAATGTACAACTGATCGAGAATCAACGCCCACAACGCCGAGACTTCAGGCCGGGGCTTGCGCCCACGGCTCAAGCGATTCAGCTGAAACTTGACCACCGCCATGCTCGCCAGCGCTGCCAGAGGCTTGCGCTTCCAGCGGATCGGCGGCAGTTGCGGATGGCTGTCCTGGCCTTCGCGCCAGTGCTTGACCAGGTGCGGCTCCACGGCCAGCGCAGTGCCGATGCCGGCCATGGCGATGCCGCTGTCGAGCACCTGTTCGACGATTGCCAAACGCCGGATTCCGCCCGTCACCATCACCGGCATGCGCGCCACGCTGGCCAGTTCACCGGCCATTTCCAGAAAGTACGCTTCCCGTGCCAGGGTCCGGCCGTCGCGGGCTTCGCCTTGCATGGCCGGTGCTTCGTAACTGCCGCCGGAGAGTTCCAGCAGGTCGATCGCTTGTTCGTTGAGCCACTGGATCACTTGCCGTGCATCATCGGCATCGAAACCACCGCGCTGGAAATCCGCCGAGTTGAGTTTTACCGAAACACAAAATTGCGGCGACACCGCTTGGCGAACCGCTTCGACAACCGACAACAGCAGGCGCGCACGATTTTCCAGGGATCCGCCCCATTGATCGGTACGCCGATTGGTGAGCGGCGATAGGAACTGGCTGATCAGGTAGCCGTGGGCGGCGTGGATCTGCACACCGGTAAAACCGGCTTTCTCGGCCAGTGCGGCACTGGTGGCGAAGCGCCGGATCACCTCCTGGATGTCGTCTTCACTCATGGGTTTGGGTTCGGCGAACATCTTCGAGAACTGGCCCAGATCCAGCGCAACCGCCGACGGCGCCAAGGCTTGCTGGCCCAGGTTGGCCATAGTCTGGCGGCCAGGATGGTTGAGCTGTACCCAGAAATGCGCACCGCCGGCCCGACCGGCGCTGGCCCACTGGCGGAAGCGCTCCAGGTGGCGTTCGTCTTCCAGTGCTACACCGCCGGGGCCGGTCATGGCGCGGCGGTCGATCATTACATTACCGGACAGCAACAAGCCGGCCTCGCCCTCGGCCCAGGCCTGGTACAGGCGAAACAGCGCCTGGTCGGGCACTTGGTCGGTATTGGCGAGGTTCTCTTCCATCGCGGCTTTGGCAATGCGATTGCCGATGGTCTGGCCGTTGGGCAAATTCAACGCTTGAAAGGGCGACATGCTTGACTCCTCGTAGTGATGAGTAGAGGCTAAGCTTAAAGTTAACTTTAATGTCAAGCAGGTAAACGAGGTCGCAATGAAGATTGGTGAATTGGCGCAGTTGAGCGGGTTGACCGCATCGCGGATCCGTTTTTACGAGTCTCAAGGGTTGATCCGCCAGGTCGAGCGCTCTGCCAACGGTTATCGGCGTTACTCGCAACAGGCGCTGCAAACCCTGCAAATCATCCAGTGCGCGCAGCAAGCGGGTTTCAGTCTGGAAGAACTCAAGCAGTTACTGCCGGATAATGTGACCGGCGCGTTCAAGCACGATGAGTTGATGGCCGGCCTGCATCGCAAGATCGAGCAGATCGAAGAGATGCAACGACACCTGGCCCATAGCAAGGCGCAGTTGCTGGGCTGGATCGACACCATCCAGGCCCGGCCCGAAGGCATGAGTTGCGATGAAAATGCCGAGCGGGTGATGACGTCATTCAAGCACTAGGTCAGAACGGATTGCTCATCGGCGTACCGGCCCTCCAAACGCCCGGTTGTGAACCAGATACCCGCCCTTTGTAGCCAACGGTAGCGGTCAGGGTTCCGTGCGTTTGGTAACGTTTTTTCCAGTTTGCATGCATCCCTCTGATTCAAAACAAATTTCAATCTCCCTCACATTCCCTCCACATCCTGTGGCACACTTTCTGCTGTCTATTCCGTTGTTACATACCATGTTCCGGTATAGCGGAATAAACATCACCCTGGAGTGCTTGCCATGCATCGCCGTCCTTCCTTGTTCAAAGCGTGTGTTTTTCTATTCGCGGCTACCGCCGCTGCCGTGGGCGTGGCCCAGGCGGCGGACAGTAAGCTCGATAGCGTTCTGGCCCGCGGCAAACTGATTGTAGGCACCGGCAGCACTAACGCTCCGTGGCACTTCCAGGGCGCGGACGGCAAGTTGCAGGGGTTCGATATCGATATCGGACACATGATCGCCAAGGGTTTGTTCAACGACCCGACCAAGGTCGAGTACGTGGTGCAGTCGTCCGATGCGCGGATTCCCAACCTGCTGACCGACAAGGTCGACATCAGTTGCCAGTTCATCACCGTGACGGCCAGCCGCGCGCAGCAAGTGGCGTTCACCCTGCCGTACTACCGCGAAGGTGTCGGCCTGCTGCTGCCGGCGAACAGCAAGTACAAGGAAATCGATGACATGAAAGCCGCCGGTGACAGTCTCACCGTGGCGGTGCTGCAAAACGTCTATGCCGAGGAATTGGTGCACCAGGCGCTGCCCAAGGCCAAGGTCGATCAGTACGACAGCGTGGATCTGATGTACCAGGCCGTGAACTCCGGCCGCGCCGACGCGGCGGCCACTGACCAGTCTTCGGTGAAGTACCTGATGGTGCAGAACCCTGGCCGTTATCGCAGCCCGGCCTACGCCTGGAGCCCGCAGACCTATGCCTGCGCGGTCAAACGCGGCGATCAGGACTGGCTGAACTTCGTCAACACCACCCTGCATGAAGCCATGACCGGCGTTGAGTTCCCGACTTACGCGGCGTCGTTCAAGCAATGGTTCGGTGTAGACCTGCCGACCCCGGCCATCGGTTTCCCAGTCGAATTCAAATGATCCCGTGAGAGCAGGGCGCCCAAATGCGCCCCGCTCAAGGTACTGCTGACCATGAACTATCAGTTGAACTTTGCCGCCGTGTGGCGCGATTTCGACACTTTGCTGGCGGGGCTCGGTATGGGCCTTGAACTGGCCCTGGTGTCGATCGCCATCGGCTGCGTGATCGGCCTGATGATGGCGTTTGCTTTGCTGTCCAAGCACCGCGCATTGCGGGTGCTGGCGTCGGTGTATGTCACGGTGATTCGTAACACGCCGATCCTGGTATTGATCCTGTTGATCTACTTTGCGTTGCCGAGCCTGGGGATCCGGCTGGACAAGATCCCCTCGTTCATCATCACCCTGTCGCTGTATGCCGGGGCGTACCTGACCGAAGTGTTCCGTGGCGGTTTGCTGAGCATTCCCAAGGGCCTGCGTGAAGCCGGGTTGGCCATTGGCCTGGGCGAGTGGCAGGTCAAGGCCTACGTCACCGTGCCGGTGATGCTGCGCAATGTATTGCCGGCGCTGTCGAACAACTTCATTTCGCTGTTCAAGGACACCTCGCTGGCGGCCGCGATTGCGGTACCGGAGCTGACCTATTACGCGCGCAAGATCAATGTCGAGAGCTACCGGGTGATAGAAACCTGGCTGGTGACCACGGCGCTGTATGTGGCGGCCTGTTACCTCATTGCCATGATGCTGCGTTACCTCGAACAGCGTCTGGCGATTCGCCGATAGGAGGCCCCCATGTACGAATCCCCCAGTTGGTTGCATGAGTTGTGGGTGGCGCGGGAAGTGCTGTGGCAGGGCTTCCTGACCAGTGTCCAGGTGTCGGTGCTGGCGATTCTGCTCGGCACGCTCGTTGGCGTCGTCACCGGTCTGGTGTTGACCTACGGCAAATTCTGGATGCGCGCACCGTTTCGTTTTTATGTCGATGTGATTCGCGGTACGCCGGTGTTCGTGCTGGTGCTGGCGTGCTTTTACATGGCGCCGGCACTGGGCTGGCAGATCAGCGCGTTCCAGGCCGGTGCACTGGGTTTGACGCTGTTCTGCGGCTCCCATGTCGCCGAGATCGTGCGCGGTGCGTTGCAGGCATTGCCGCGCGGGCAGATGGAGGCGAGCAAGGCCATCGGCCTGACGTTCTACCAGGCTCTCGGCTACGTGCTGTTGCCCCAGGCGTTGCGGCAGATCCTGCCGACCTGGGTCAACTCGTCCACCGAGATCGTCAAGGCCTCGACCCTGTTGTCGGTGATCGGCGTGGCGGAATTGCTGCTCAGCACCCAGCAGATCATTGCCCGGACGTTCATGACCCTGGAGTTTTACCTGTTCGCCGGTTTCCTGTTCTTCGTCATCAACTACGGCATCGAGTTACTCGGCCGGCACATTGAAAAGCGGGTGGCTTTGCCATGACTCAGACTCAAACCCATGCACAAAACGGCCAACCGCTGCTGGACATTCGCGGCCTGCACAAGCGTTACGACCAGCTCGAAGTGCTCAAGGGCGTCGACCTGAGCATGCAGCGCGGCAATGTGGTGACGCTGATCGGCTCCAGCGGCTCGGGCAAGACCACGCTGCTGCGTTGCGTGAACATGCTCGAGGAGTTTCAGGGCGGGCAGATCCTGCTCGACGGTGAATCCATCGGCTATGACGAGGTCAACGGCAAACGCATTCGCCACGCGGAAAGAGTCATTGCCCGCCATCGCGCCATGACCGGCATGGCGTTCCAGCAGTTCAACCTGTTCCCGCACCTGACCGCATTGCAGAACGTCACCCTGGGCCTGCTCAAGGTCAAAAAGCTGCACAAGGACGAGGCCGTGGCCCTGGCCGAGAAATGGCTGGAGCGCGTTGGCCTGCTGGAGCGTCGCGATCACTTTCCCGGTCAATTGTCGGGCGGTCAGCAGCAGCGCGTGGCGATCGCCCGGGCGATTGCGATGAACCCGAGCCTGATGCTGTTCGACGAAGTGACCTCGGCCCTCGATCCGGAACTGGTGGGCGAAGTGTTGAGCGTGATCAAGGGTCTGGCCGAAGACGGCATGACCATGCTGCTGGTGACCCACGAAATGCGCTTTGCATTCGAGGTCTCGGACAAGATCGTTTTCATGAATCAGGGGCGTATCGAAGAGCAGGGGCCACCCAAGGACCTGTTCGAACGCCCGCAATCGCCACGACTGGCGGAATTTCTCAAAAGCACCCGTTTTTAACCTTCAATTTTCAATCAGGAGAAACACCCATGAGCATTACTCGTTACGGCACCGGCAGCACCGCCGCTGGCGGTCAGCCTCGCCCTTTCGCCCGCGCCGTTGAAGCCGATGGCTGGCTGCACGTTTCCGGGCAGGTGCCGGCGGTGGACGGCGAGATCATTACTGGCGGCATTGTCGAACAGACCCACCAGACCATGAAGAACCTGATCGCGATTCTCGAAGAGGCAGGTTTCGGCCTGGAAGACGTGGTGCGTGCTGGCGTGTGGCTGGAGGATCCGCGGGATTTCACGAGTTTCAACAAGGTCTTCTCCGAGTACTTCAAACCCGAACACGCCCCGGCCCGGGCCTGCGTGCAGGCGAACATGATGGTCGACTGCAAGGTCGAGATCGACTGTATTGCGTACAAGAAAAAGGCCTGAGTCAGCGCGACACTCTGGGTAAACTCCCGGCGACTATGAATGGGAAGCACTGAAATGACCGAAGACACCATCAAGCGCCGGGCACGCGGTCTGGACCGGGCGTTCGATATCCTCGATTTCCTCAAGGAAATCGGCCAGCCCCTGCGCCCGAACGACATCGCCAACGGCATCGGCAGCCCCAAATCCACGGTCTACGAACTGGTGGCCTCGCTGCTGGAGCGTCGGATCCTGGAGCCGGTGGGCAAGGACGGTCATGTCTACCTCGGTCGCCAGTTGTATTTTCTCGGGCAGGCTCACTTGCGGCATTTCGACCTGACCCGCGAGGCCGATCACGCCTTGCAGGACATCGTCAGCCAGACCCATGAAACTGCGCAGATGTGCCTGCTCAACGGGCGCAAATACACCGTGGCGCTGATGAAGGAAGGTGAGCGGCATTTCCGCATTTCCTCGGACATCGGCGAAAACGCGCCCATCCCCTGGACCGCCTCCGGGCGCCTGTTGCTGGCGCACCTGAGCGACCAGGCAATCGTCGACCTGATCGACCACGACGACTTCATCCTGCCCGACGGCGAACGCTTGCCGCTGGAGCAATTCCTCAAGGAAATCCGTCAGGCCGGTATCGATGGTTTCTTTTCCTTCGATAGCGTCGCCGACACCTTTACCCATTGCTTCGCCGCGCCGGTCAAAGACCCCAACGGCGTGGCCATCGCGACCCTGTGCATCGTCGCGCCACGGGCCGATGCGAAGAAAAACTACAACGACTATCGCCGGGTGCTGATCGAAAGCGCCAACAGCCTGGCCCGTCGCATCAACGAATAACAGCGGCTGCCTGCGGCCGCGTGAACGAGGAGTTCGACCATGTCTTCTGCCCCCAATACTGCCGCCGTGGAAAAAGGCACCGCGCCCAAGGGCGCCAGCCTGGTGCGTGACGTCAGCCTGCCTGCGCTGGTACTGCACCGCGAGGCGCTGGAACACAACATCCGCTGGATGCAGGCGTTCGTCAGCGACAGCGGCGCGGAACTGGCGCCCCATGGCAAAACCAGCATGACTCCGGCGTTGTTCCGCCGCCAACTGGACGCCGGTGCCTGGGGCATCACCCTGGCCAGTGCCACGCAAACCCGTGCCGCCTACGCCCATGGTGTACGCCGGGTGCTGATGGCCAACCAGTTGGTCGGCACGCCGAACATGGCGCTGATTGCCGACCTGCTGGCCGACCCGACATTCGACTTCTATTGCATGGTCGACCACCCGGACAACGTCGCCGACCTCGGCGCCTACTTCGCCTCCCGTGGCGTGCGCCTGAACGTCATGATCGAATACGGCGTGGTCGGTGGTCGTTGCGGTTGCCGTAGTGAGCAGGAAGTGCTCGATCTGGCCAAGGCCATCGGCGCGCAACCGGCGCTGGTCCTGACCGGGATCGAAGGCTACGAAGGCGTGATCCATGGCGATCACGCGGTGACCGGTATCCGCGATTTCGCCGCATCACTGGTGCGCCTGGCGGTGCAGTTGCAGGACAGCGGAGCCTTCGCCATTGCCAAGCCGATCATCACCGCGTCGGGTTCGGCCTGGTATGACCTGATTGCCGAGTCCTTCGAAGCGCAGAACGCCGCAGGGCGTTTCCTCAGCGTGCTGCGTCCCGGCAGCTATGTGGCTCACGACCATGGCATCTACAAGGAAGCGCAGTGCTGCGTGCTCGACCGTCGCAGCGACCTGCACGAAGGCCTGCGTCCTGCGCTGGAAGTGTGGGCGCACGTGCAGTCGTTGCCGGAGCCGGGGTTTGCGGTGATTGCCCTGGGCAAGCGCGATGTGGCCTACGACGCCGGTTTGCCGGTGCCGTTGTTGCGCTACAAGGCGGGCGTGGTGCCAGCCAACGGCGATGATGTGAGCGCCTGCAAGGTGACCGCGGTGATGGACCAGCATGCATTCATGACCGTGGCGCCGGGGGTTGATCTGCGGGTGGGCGACATCATTTCGTTCGGCACTTCGCACCCGTGCCTGACGTTCGACAAGTGGCGTGTCGGTTGCCTGGTGGATGAGCAACTGAATGTCATCGAGACCATGGAAACCTGTTTCTAAGGCTCAGGACCGAGGCGCGGCCATCGCGAGCAGGCTCACTCCCACAGGGGAACGCATTCCAATGTGGGAGCGAGCTTGCTCGCGATGAGGCCCAACCAGACAACAAAGAAACACCAGAGACCCCACAACAATGAACACCATCAACACCCTGGGCCCCAACACTCCACGCATCGCTCTGATCGGCGAATGCATGATCGAGTTGCAGCATCGCGCCGATGGCAGCCTGCAACAAAGCTTCGGCGGCGATACCTTGAATACGGCGGTGTACCTGTCCCGGGAACTGGGAGAGGACGGCTCCGTGGACTATGTCACCGCCTTGGGCGATGACAGTTTCAGCGACGCGATGTGCCAGAGTTGGGCTGCGGAAAATATCGGGCTCGGCATGGTTCAGCGTCTGCCCGGACGCCTGCCGGGTTTGTATTGCATCCAGACTGACGCCGCCGGCGAGCGACGCTTTCTGTACTGGCGCAACGAAGCGGCGGTACGCGATTGCTTCACCACCCCGGCTGCCGCGCCGATCCTCGCTGCGCTGCCGGATTACGACGTGCTGTACTTCAGCGGCATCACTCTGGCGGTACTCGGCGTGCAAGGCCGGGAAAAACTGCTGGAAACCCTGATCGAAGCCCGCCAGCGCGATGCGCGGATCGTCTTCGACAACAACTACCGACCACGGCTGTGGGCATCGGTCGAGGATGCCCGGGCGGCATATCGCAGCGTGCTGCCACATGTCGACATGGCGTTGCTGACGGTGGAGGACGAACAGGCGTTGTTTGGCTATGCCGATTGTGACGCGGTGTTTGCCGCGTATGAGCAGATCGGTACGCCGGAAGTGGTGCTCAAGCGCGGCGCCCAGGCGTGCCTGATTCGTTGTGATGGCGAGTCGTTCGAGGTGCCGGCGCAGAAGGTCGAGCGGGTGGTGGACACCACGGCGGCGGGGGATTCTTTCAGTGCGGCGTATCTGGCTTCGCGGCTCAAGGGCGGCAGCCCTGCGGACGCCGCCGAGGCTGGGCATCGGTTGGCGAGCCGGGTGATTCAGGTGCCGGGGGCGCTGATTCCAAGGGATTGAATCCATTATCTGTGGCGAAGGAGCTTTTGTGGCGAGGGGGCTTGCCCCCGTTGGGTTGCGAAGCAGCCCCAAAACCTGCTGGATCTGATTTTGATGACACACCGACTGTGCAGGGTTTGCGACTGTTGCGCAGCCGAGCGGGGGCAAGCCCCCTCGCCACAGGGGCCTGACCAGCCACTCAATCCCGGTAAAACACCTGCACCAGGTGATACCCGAACTTGCTCTTGATCGGCCCATGCACCACCCGCAGTGGTTTCTTGAAGATCACCGCATCGATCACGCCAACCATCTGCCCCGGTCGCACTTCGCCGAGATCGCCGCCGCGCTTGCCCGATGGGCAGGTAGAATACTTCTTGGCCAGCACATCGAACGCTTCGCCCTTGGCGATGCGTTGTTTGAGCTGCTCGGCTTCTTCCGAGGTTTTCACCAGAATATGGCGGGCTTGAGCTTTCATCGGCGGTACCTTGCAACGGTGGTGGCTATGAGGGTGGCTATGTGTGTGGCAGCGGGGGGGCGCGGGATTATGCCTCAACTCAGTCCGGTTGACTGATCATCGTGCGAATCTTGTTGGCCAACAGGTCGATGGAAAACGGCTTGGCCACCATGTCCATGCCTTCTTCGAGGAAACCCTGGCGTTCGGCGGCGATCTCGGCGTAACCGGTCATGAACAGCACTTTCAGTTCGGGACGATGCTGACGGGCGATTTCCGCCAGTTGGCGGCCGTTCATGCCCGGCAACCCGACGTCGGTCACCAGCAGGTCCACCCGCAGGTCCGACTCCAGCAGCGGCAGGGCGCCCTTGGCATCTTCGGCTTCATGGGCGCGGTAACCGAGCTCCTTGAGCAGGTCCAGCACCAGCATGCGTACCGCCGCATCGTCCTCGACCAGCATCACGGTTTCGCCGGCAATCGCCGCCGGTGCTTCGCCGACGACGGGCGACAGGACTTGATCCGGTTCGGTTGAATGCAGGCGCGGCAGGTACAAGCGCACGCTGGTGCCCCGTCCGGGCAGGCTGAACAGACTGACGTGGCCCCCCGTTTGCTGGGCAAAACCGTAAATCATCGACAAGCCCAAACCGGTGCCCTGGCCGATGGGCTTGGTGGTGAAGAACGGGTCGAATGCCTTGGCCAGAACCGAGGGCGTCATGCCGGTGCCGTTGTCGCTGACGGCAATCATCACGTAGTCACCGGCCTTGACCGGCTCCAGGGTGGTGATGTCGCTGCCGTCGAGGTACAGGTTGGCGGTTTCGATCTGCAACTCGCCACCATCGGGCATGGCGTCCCGGGCGTTGATCACCAGGTTTAGCAAGGCGTTTTCCAGCTGGCTGACATCGGTACTGACCCGCCAGATGTCCTCGGCCAGTTGCACGTTGAGTTCGATGTGGTCGCCCTTGGTACGCCTGAACAAGTCTACGAGCGAGTGAATCAACTCGTTGGGGTTCAGCGGCTTGCGGTTGAGCGACTGACGCCGGGAGAACGCCAGCAAGCGATGGGTGAGGGCGGCGGCACGGTTGGCCGAGGACACGGCCGCTTCGGTGAAACGACCGATCTCGCTGGCGCGGCCGTCGGCAATGTAGCGTTGCATCAGGTCGAGGCTGCCGATGATGCCGGTGAGCATGTTGTTGAAGTCATGGGCGATGCCACCGGTAAGCTGGCCGACCGCTTCCATTTTCTGCGCATGGCGCAAGGCCTCTTCGGCACGCTCGCGCTCGCACATCTCGTTCTGCAGGCGCTCGTTGGCTTCGGCGAGTTGGCGGGTGCGCGCGACAACCCGTTCCTCAAGGGTTTCGTTGAGGTTGAGCAGGGCTTCTTCGGTCTTTTTGCGTTCGGTTTCGTCGATCACGAAGATGTAGAAACCGTTCACCGCGCCATCCGCACCATGGCGTGGCAAGTAATTCGTTAGGGCCTGGCGGACGCTGCCGTCGCGGTGTGGCGTGCTGATGCTGAAGCAGCAGGGCCGGCCGGACAGCGCCTCAGTGATGTGCGGGGCGCGCAGTGCATAGGCTTCTTCGCCGAGCACTTCAAGAATGGTTCGCCCGTAAAGCTCTTGCGGCGTCAGCCCGTACCAGTCCAGGTACGCCGCATTGTTCAGGCGAAAGCGTTCTTCGCGGTCGACGTAGCTGATCAGGATCGGCATGGCGTTGATGATCAGTTGCAGCTCGGTCTGGCTTTGGCGCAAGGCCTGTTCGGTGTGTTTGCGCTCGGTCAGGTCCAGGGCCGCGCCGAGGAAGCGCATCGGCCGGCCATGGTGATCCTTGTAGCAGCGACCGCGGGCAAACACCCAGCGCATCTGGCCGTCGGTTTGCAGCAGGCGATACTCCTCGGCGTATTCGCTGCCGTGGGTGATGCAATGCTTGATGCTGCGGGCGATCAGGGCGCGGTCTTCGGGGTGTACACCGTGCAGGTATTCAGTGATCGGTAACTGACTGGCCATGGCCGGGTCGATGCCGTGCAGCTGGGCAAAATGCGCATCGGCGATGAAACGGTCCTCACTGATGTCCCAGTCCCAGGTACCGACCGCATCGGTGGCGGCGAGGGCCAGTTGCAGGCGCTCCTCGGTTTCACGCTGAGCCTTGAGGCTGGCCGCCGAGCGCTGTTCGAGTTCGAGGGCGATGCGCCGGCGTTCGTTGGTTTCGATGGCGGTGACCAGGATCCCGGACACCTCGGCACTTTCGTCGCGGATCGGGCTGTAGGTCAGGTCGAGCCAGAAGTCGGATTCCCGGCCCCCGCGTTGCAGGGTAAAGCGCTGCTCGCTGTAGGTTCGCACCTGACCTTGCAGGACGGCGTCGTAGATCGGGTCGGTAAAGTCTTGCAACTCTGGCCAGATCAGGTGTGCCGGTTGTCCAAAGGCGTGTGGATGCTTGCTTCCGGCGAGCAGGGCAAAGCCGTCGTTATAGATCTGCGTCAGTTGCGGACCCCATAGCAGCAGCATCGGCATCGGTGAGTGAATGACGATGTCCACGGCGGTTCGCAGGCTTTGTGGCCAAGTGCTGGCAGCGCCCAGCGGGCTGCTGGCCCAGTCGATTCGGGCGATCAAGGCCTGGGCATCGCTGGCGGTTGGTGTTGCGTTCATCTGGGAGTCCTGCGCCAATTCGCTATAGCTGGCGTCTATTCTTGCACAGGTGGTCGATTGTGGAGGACCCGTCAGGGTGAGCGGTAGGCGACACGGTACCCTGTGGGAGCAAGCTCGCTCCCACCGGTAATCCCATTTCAATCCTGGAGTTCGGGTCTGTTTCGGTACTGCTCCAGCGCTTCGGGGTTGGCCAGCGCATCGGTGTTTTTCACCTTCTGCCCATGCACCACATTGCGCACCGCCAACTCAACGACCTTGCCGCTGATGGTCCGGGGGATGTCCGTCACCGCGACAATCTTCGCCGGCACATGACGGGGCGTGGTGTTGGCGCGAATCGTCTCGCGGATCTGCTGTTGCAGTGCCTCGTCCAGTTCGAACCCGTCGCGCAAGCGTACGAACAGCACCACCCGCACGTCATCCTGCCACTGTTGGCCGATCGCCACGCTGTCGAGCACCTGGGGGACTTTCTCCACCTGGCGATAGATTTCCGCCGTGCCGATGCGCACGCCACCGGGGTTGAGCACGGCATCGGAGCGACCGTGGATCATCATCCCGCCATGGGGCAGTTGTTCGGCGTAATCCCCTTGGGCCCAGACGCCGGGGAACAGGCTGAAATAGGATTGGCGCAGTTTCTCGCCGTCGGGGTCGTTCCACAGGCCAATGGGCATCGCCGGGAAATGCCGGGTGCAGACCAGCTCACCTTTTTCGCCGATCACCGGGTGGCCTTCGTCGTTCCACACTTCGACGGCCATGCCCAGGCTCTTGCCCATGATTTCACCGCGCCGCACGGGCGACATCGGGTTGCCGTTGACGAAGCACGAGACGATGTCGGTACCGCCGGACATCGAGGCCAGGCACACGTCAGCCTTGAAGTCGCGATAGACGTAGTCGTAACTCTGCGGCGACAGTGCCGAGCCGGTGCAGAGCAACGTCTTGAGGCTGCCCAGGTCATGACTTTCACGCGGCTTGATACCACTGCTTTCCAGGGTCGCGAGATATTTGGGGCTGGTGCCGAAGACGCTGACGCGTTCGTCGTCGATCAGGTCGATCAAGCGTTGCGGCTCGGGCTGGAACGGCGAGCCGTCGTACAGCACCACGGAGCTGCCTGTCGCCAGCGCCGACACCAGCCAGTTCCACATCATCCAGCCACAGGTGGTGTAGTAGAACAGCCGTTCACCGGGGCCGAGATCGCCATGCAGGCCGTGCTCCTTGACGTGTTGCAGCAACACGCCGCCGGTACTGTGGATGATGCATTTGGGCACGCCGGTGGTACCGCTGGAATAGAGGATGTACAGCGGATGGGCGAAGGGCACCGGGACGAAATCCGGTTCGCCGCCGGGTTCGTAGAAATCGTCCCACAGCGTCACATTGGCCTGGGTGCGGAATTCTTCGATGTGTGCATGTGGACGTGCGTAAGGCACGACGATCAACTGTTGCAGGGAAGGCAGGCGCTCGAGGATTTCGTTGACCTTGGCGGTCTGGTTGATCTCCTTGCCGGCATAGCGGTAACCAGCGCAAGTCACCAGCACTTTCGGTTCGATCTGGCCGAACCGGTCAACCACCCCTTGGGTGCCGAAGTCCGGCGAAGAACAGGACCAGATAGCGCCAAGGCTGGTGGTGGCGAGCATGGCCACCAGGGTTTGCCAGGTGTTGGGCATGCAGGCGGCGACCCGGTCGCCTACACCGACGCCGGCGGCGATCAAGCCATTCTGAAAACCGGCGACCTGTTCGGCCAGTTCGGCCCAGGTCAAATGGTCACGCTGACCGTTTTCGCCAACGGCTATCACGGCGATCGCATCGTCGCGACGCTGTAGCAGGTGTTCGGCAAAGTTCAGCGTTGCACCGGGGAACCATTGGGCGCTGGGCATCCACGGGCCTTCGAGCAGCACGGCGTCGGGTTGCTCGTGGAAGCGGATGTCGAAGAAATCGACGATGGCCTGCCAGAAGTCCGGGCGTTGCTCGATGGACCACTGGTGCAGGGCCGGGTAGTCGTCGATCTTGAGGTGGTATCGCTGATTGACGAAGCGCCGAAAGGCCTCCATGCGGGTCTTGCCAATGCGTTTGGCGTCGGGTTGCCAGAGGATGTCGGACATGGTTTGCCTCTTCTTCTTTATGCCTTCACACAGGCTGATGTGGAACAGGCTCTTGTGGCGAGGGAGCTTGCTCCCGCTCGGCTGCGTAGCAGTCGCAAATCCAGACAACCGGTTTTTGTCTGTGAGACTTATGGGGCGGCTTCGCCACCCAGCGGGAGCAAGCTCCCTCGCCACAAAAGCAAACGACAGTCACTGCGCCAACCACCCACCATCAACATTCCACGCCGCACCCCGCACCTGGCTGCCGGCTTCGCTGCACAGGAACAACACCAGTTCACCCAGCTGCGGCGGTGTCACGAATTCCAGCGATGGCTGCTTTTCCGCGAGCAAATCATGTTGCGCCTGCTGCGGGTCAACCCCGTTGGCGGCACGATCATCAATCTGCTTCTGCACCAGCGGCGTCAATACCCAGCCTGGGCAAATTGCGTTGCAGGTGACCTGGGTGGTCGCGGTTTCCAGCGCGACCACTTTGGTCAAGCCGATCACCCCGTGCTTGGCGGCGACATAGGCTGACTTGCCCACCGAACCGACCAGACCATGCACCGAGGCAATGTTGATCACCCGGCCCCAGCCCTTGGCGCGCATGCCCGGCAAGCTCAAGCGGGTGCTGTGGAACACCGACGACAGGTTGATGGCGATGATCGAATCCCAGCGCTCCACCGGGAACTCATCCACCGCTGCAACGTGTTGAATGCCTGCGTTGTTGACCAGAATGTCGACGCCACCGAACTCGCGCTCGGCGTAGGCGATCATGTCGGCAATTTGTGCCGGATCGCTGACATCGGCCGGGTGATGGCCGACCTTGCCGCCGAACTGTTGCACTTGGGTGATCACTTGGGAGGCATCGCCAAAACCGTTGAGGATCAGGTCGGCCCCGGCCTTGGCCAGGCTGAGGGCGATCCCCAGACCGATGCCGCTGGTGGAGCCGGTGACCAGTGCGGTCTTGCCGGAAAGAGTCGTCATGAATACCTCACACAATGCCAGTGGCGTAGAAGGTGCCGATCACCACGAAAACCGCCAGGGTCTTGATCAGCGTAATACAGAAAATGTCTTTGTAAGCCTCGCGGTGGGTCAACCCGGTGACCGCCAGCAGGGTAATCACCGCGCCGTTGTGCGGCAGGGTGTCCATGCCGCCGCTGGCCATCGCAGCGACCCGGTGCAGCACTTCCAGGGGAATGTTCGCCGCATGGGCGGCGCTGATGAACTGCTCGGACATTGCCGCCAGCGCGATGCTCATGCCGCCCGAGGCGGAGCCGGTAATGCCGGCCAGCAGGGTCACGGTAATCGCTTCGTTGACCAGTGGGTTGGGAATGCTCTTGAGCCAGTCGGCCAGCACCAGAAAGCCCGGCAAGGACGCGATCACGGCACCGAAACCATATTCCGAAGCGGTGTTCATCGCCGCCAGCAGCGCACCGCTGACCGCACTTTTACTGCCTTCGGCCAGCTTGCGGCTGATCGCCTTGTAGCCGAACGCCAGCACCATGAGGATGCCTACCAACAGCGCAGCCTGTACGGCCCAGATCGCCGTGAGCTTGGCGATGTCCGTGGTCACCGGCGCGGCCATGCCCGGCAGCGCGAGGCTGTGGGTCTTGCCGTATACCTGCGGAATCCAGTGGGTGAACAAAAGGTTCATGATGCCCACCGCCAGCAGCGGCGAGAGCGCCAGCCACGGGTTGGGCAGCTTGAGGTCGGCGGCGGTTTCCGGTTCGTTGCGCAGGTCCGAACCATAGCCTTCACCGGAGCGCTGAGCCTTGTTGCGCTGGCGCTGGAGAAACAGCATGCCGGCGCAGAACACGAAGATCGTGCCGATCACACCCAGCCACGGCGCCGCCCAGGCGGTGGTGTTGAAGAAGGTGCTGGGGATGATGTTCTGGATCTGCGGGGTGCCGGGCAGGGCGTCCATGGTGAACGAGAAGGCGCCCAGGGCAATGGTCGCCGGGATCAGCCGCTTGGGGATGTTGCTCTGGCGGAACATTTCAGCGGCAAACGGATAGACCGCGAACACCACCACAAACAACGATACGCCGCCGTAGGTCAGCAGGGCGCAGACCAGCACGATCACCAGCATCGCCTGGCGGGTGCCGAGCAGGCGAATCGCTGCCGCGACGATGGCGCGCGAGAAACCGGACAGTTCGATCAGCTTGCCGAACACCGCGCCGAGCAGGAATACCGGGAAATACAACTTGATGAAACCGACCATTTTTTCCATGAACACCCCGGTGAAAGCGGGGGCGACGGCAGACGGGTCAGTCAGCAGGACAGCGCCGAGGGCGGCAATCGGGGCAAAAAGGATAACGCTGTAGCCACGGTAGGCAGCCAGCATCAGCAGCGCGAGGGCTGCCAAGGCAATGATCACACTCATGGTGTGTCTCCTGGGTTGTTATTTTTGTTGGGTGAAGCCTGGTAGGAGAGGCGTATAGCTAGTTTTGTGCCATATGCTTAAGTTGTTGAAATATAAGGATATATTTAAAGTTCTGTGAGCTGGTCAGGTGTTTTTGTCTCTAGTTTGAGACTTTCTTTGGCAGTGCTGGCCTCTTCGCGAGCAGGCTCGCTCCTACAGTTGACCGAGCTGATCAGTAGAGTGTGGTCTCTTGCAGGAGCGAGCCTGATCGCGATGGTCTGTCTAACAATGGAGATATGTGTCTCTTTATGGAGATTAGGCAATCCCCAACGCCACCATCTTCTTGTACAACGTCGACCGGCCCAGCCCCAGCCGCGTCGCTGCATCAACCACCTTGCCCCCGCATTGCGCGAGGGTGGTTTCGATCAATTGCCGGTCAAATCGCTCCCGCGCTGCACTGAACGTTTCATGGGCAAGCGGTTCGATGGTCAATGGCGCCACGCGTTCCACCGGCGTGAACGTACCAATCGCCGCGCGGATATCCGCGGTCGTCAGGCGCAAGTCATCACTGAGCAGCGCGGCCCGCTCCAGCACATTGCGTAGCTCCCGGATGTTCCCCGGCCAGGCGTGTTGGCCCAACAGTTCCAGGGCTTCGTGGTGCAGTTCATGCTGGCTGCGCAGTTCTTCGAGAATCGCTTCACTGAGCGCCGGCACGTCATCGAGGCGGTCGCGCAGGGGCGGAACCTGGATCGGCAGCACGTTGAGCCGGTAGTACAAGTCGGCACGGAATTCGCCGCGTTTGATCGCGGCCTCAAGGTCCGTTGAGGTCGCGGCGATCACTCGCACATCGCTCTGGATCACTTCGTTGGAGCCCACCGGTTCGAATTCCTTTTCCTGCAACACCCGCAACAGTTTGCTTTGCAGGGGCAGTGGCATGTCGCCGATTTCGTCCAAGAACAGTGTGCCGCCTTGGGCGATCTGCAATTTGCCGGCGCGGCCCCTGCGGTCGGCACCGGTAAACGCACCCGGGGCGGTGCCGAAGAACTCGGCTTCCAGCAACGATTCAGGGATCGCCGCGCTGTTGATGCTCACGAATGCCTTGTGCGCGCGGGGCGAGGCATTGTGGATCGCCTGGGCCAGCAGTTCCTTGCCGGTGCCGGTTTCGCCGAGCAGCAGCACCGGCGATTCGGTGCTTGCACTGCGTCGGGCGCGGCGTTTGACTTCCAGGCTGGCGGCGCTGGTGCCGATGAAGTGGGCGAAGTTGTATTTGGTCTGCCGCGCCCGCAGCAGCGAGCGGGTGGAGGCCAGTTCTTCCTGCATGTTCATGTAGCGCTTGAGCATTGGCGACAGGCTGCGCAACTCGTCGAACAGGGCGAACCCGATAGCGCCGATCACCACGCCGGCATCGTCGTGAATCGGCAGGCGCATGACCACCAGCGGCTCTTTAGAGGTGTCTTGCATATCCAGCAGAATCGGTCGGCCGGTGCGCACCACCTCACGCAGCAGGCTGCCGGGGATCACGCTTTCGCAGGGCTTGCCGATCGCGACCTCGGCCGATTGCAGGCCGAAGCGCCGGGCGTAGCGCTCATTCATCCAGACGATGTTGGCATCGCGGTCGACAATCACCGTGCCTTCACTCGATTGCTCGATGATTTCGAACAACGAACGGATCGCCAGCAGGCGAACGCGCTGGTAGTCCTTGAGGCTTTCGGTGGTGTTCATGGGGGCTGATCCTGATTATGTTTTGCCTGTGCCGGCCTCTTCGCGAGCAGGCTCGCTCCTACAGGGGATTTGTGAACGACACAGATCAACTGTGGGAGCGAGCCTGCTCGCGATGGCCGCGCCTCGGTCCAACTTCATGCAACGGATTATGCCTGCCCCAACATCGCCGCCGCCAACAGCTCCTTGGTGTACGGATGCTGTGGTGAGTCAAACACCTCGTGGCTGGCGCCGCGTTCCACCACTTTGCCGTCCTTGATCACGATCATGTCGTGGGCCAGGGCGCGGACCACTGCCAGGTCATGGCTGATGAACAGATAGGTCAGTCCGTATTTTTCCTGAAGCTGGCGGAGCAGGGCAACCACTTGTTTCTGCACTGTGCGGTCCAGCGCCGAGGTCGGTTCGTCGAGCAGGATCAGCGCTGGCTTCAGCACCAGCGCCCGGGCGATGGCGATGCGCTGACGCTGGCCGCCGGAAAATTCGTGGGGATAGCGATGGCGACTTTGGGGGTCAAGGCCGACTTCGGTCAGTGCCCGGATCACTTCGGCATTGCACTCTTCAGTGCTCAACTGGCTGTGCACTTCCAGGCCTTCGCTGATGATCTGCGCGACCGACATTCGCGGGCTGAGGCTGCCAAAAGGGTCCTGGAACACCACCTGCATTTTCTTGCGCCATGGCCGTAGCTGTTTTTGCGTCAGGCCATCCAGGGCCTGGCCCTGAAAGCGGATGCCGCCTTCGGAGTCGAGCAAGCGCAGGATCGCCTGGCCGAGCGTGGACTTGCCCGAGCCGGACTCGCCAACGATGCCCAGGGTCTTGCCGCGCTGAATATTCAGGCTGATGCCATCGACGGCACGCAACCAGGTCTTGCGCTGGAACAGGCCTCCCCCGACGGGAAACCGCACCTGCAGGTTGTCCACCTCCAGTACGTTTTCGCGCTCGTCCCGGGGCAAGGCTTCGCCCTCGGGTTCGGCGTGCAGCAATACGCAGCTGTAAGGGTGCTTGGGCTCGGTGAAGAGTGTTTCGCAAGGCGCCTGTTCGACGATTTCCCCGGCCTTCATCACACACACGCGCTGGGCGATGCTGCGCACCAGATTGAGGTCATGGCTGATCAGCAACAGTGACATGCCCAACCGCTGTTGCAGGGATTTGAGCAGCAGCAGGATCTTGCGCTGCACCGTCACATCCAGCGCGGTGGTCGGTTCGTCGGCAATCAGCAGCTCCGGTTCGCACGCCAGGGCCATGGCGATCATCACCCGCTGGCGCTGCCCGCCGGACAACTGATGGGGGTAGGCCTTGAGGCGTTCCTCGGGTTTCTGGATGCCCACCAGGTGCAGCAATTCGAGGATCCGCGCTTGCGCAGCCTTGCCCGCCAGGCCTTTGTGCACCAGCAAGGTTTCACCGATCTGTTTTTCGATGCTGTGCAGCGGGTTGAGGGAAGTCATCGGCTCCTGGAAAATCATCGTGATGCGATTGCCGCGCAGTTGTCGCAACTTGCCGGCATCGGCACCCACCAGTTCCTGGCCGCGATAGCGGATGCTGCCCGTCGTCTCGGTATCGGATTGCGGCAGCAGTTGCAGGATCGAGTGGGCCGTCACCGACTTGCCCGAGCCTGATTCGCCCACCAGCGCCAGGCACTCGCCGGGGCGGATGTCCAGGCACAGATTGCGCACTACGGTCTGGCCGCTGAAGGCCACGCTGAGGTCACGGATTTCGATCAGGTTGGTCATCTCTACATTCCGAATCAAGAGCGCGGATCAAAGGCGTCGCGCAAGGCTTCGCCAATGAACACCAGTAAAGAAAGAATCAACGCCAGGGTGAAGAACGCCGTCAGCCCCAGCCATGGCGCTTGCAGGTTCTGCTTGCCCTGGCCAATAAGTTCGCCCAGGGACGCACTACCGGCAGGCATGCCGAAGCCGAGGAAGTCCAGTGCCGTCAGGGTGGAGATCGCCCCGGTCAGAATGAACGGCAGGTAGCTCAAGGTTGCGTTCATGGCGTTGGGCAGAATGTGCCGCACGATGACCTTGCGGTCGGTCAGGCCCAACGCGCGGGCGGCCTTGACGTACTCCAGGTTGCGCCCGCGCAGGAACTCGGCGCGCACCACGTCCACCAGGGCCAGCCAGGTAAACAGCGCCATGATCCCCAGCAGCCACCAGAAATTCGGCTCGACGAAGCCCGACAGGATGATCAGCAGGTACAGCACCGGCAACCCGGACCACACCTCCAGCAGACGCTGGCCGAGCAAATCCACCCAGCCACCGTAATAGCCTTGCAGGGCTCCTGCAGCGATGCCGATCAGGGCACTGACAAAGGTCAGCATCAAGGCAAACAGGATTGACACCCGGGCCCCGAAGATCACCCGGGCCAGAACGTCCCGTGCCTGGTCGTCGGTGCCCAGCCAGTTGACGCTGGAGGGCGGGCTGGGCAC
>NZ_JAGYGI010000019.1:0-127230 GCF_019947365.1 Pseudomonas sp. GL-R-26
CAGTGACCTTATGGCCCTGGCCGATCAGCTTCTTGATGGTTTCCGGGGTTGCAGCAACCCGTGTTTCACCGGTCTGGGTTTCGAGAGGAACACCAATGTGCACGTCAAATCTCCTGCGTGATCTTATCGAGTAAACCCATGCACTACGGATGAATGGGGACGGCAGGGACAGCCGATCAGCACGATTGCGCCAAATCAGAACGATCCATCATCCGGACACTGGCAAAAGTCGATTCGTTTCGTGCTTGGTCTAGCGCCGTCAGCGGTCTAGTCGATGACTGCTGCGTAGTCGCAAGCGTTGCAGGCTTGCGACTCAATTCAGTGCTGGAACGCTCGTCGCTTGGTGGAACACCAAAGTACTCGCGATAGCATTTGGAAAAGTGTGGTGTGGATACGAAACCGCATACATACGCCAACTCAATGATCGACAATGATGTTTGCTTAAGCAGTTGTCGCGCTCGAACAAGACGTAACCTTAAGTAGTAGCGTGACGGCGTACAGTGAAGGTATTTCTGAAATAGCCGTTCCAGCTGTCGACGTGACAGATCAACGTATTCTGCAAGGTTGTCCAGGTCGATCGGTTCCTCGAGATTGGCCTCCATCAACGCGACGATCTCCTGCAGCTTAGGCTGATGAGTTCCCAGCACATGCCTGAGCGGAACGCGCTGATGGTCCTGTTCGTTGCGTATGCGCTCGTAAACAAACATCTCAGAGATGGCTGCAGATAATTCACGACCATGATCGCGACCAATCAGGTGCAGCATCATGTCCAGCGGCGCTGTTCCCCCGGAGCTTGTGAAGCGGTTCCGGTCGAGGGTAAAGAGGCTCGCGCTGATGCTGACCCGTGGGAAAGCCTCCTGCATGGCGGCCAAACATTCCCAATGCACGCTGCACTCGTAGCCGTCGAGCAGCCCGGCTTTTGCGAGCGCCCAGCTACCGGTGCACACACCTCCCAACCGTCTGGATCGACGCGCCAAGGCTTGCAGCCAGGTAATGTGCTCGCGGGTAATCACGCTCTGGACTCCAACACCACCGCACACGATGACAGTGTCCGCCACCAATGGATTGTTCCACGAAGCATCCGGAGTGATCGGCACGCCGTCACTGGCCCAGACAGGCTCTCCATCGGGGCTGAACGTATGCCAGCGATATAGCTCTCGCCCCGACAACTGATTGGCCATGCGCAGTGGCTCTACTGCGGACGCCAGGGAAATCAGTGTGAATTTATCCAACAACAGAAAACCAACGGATTGAGTCGTACCGTCGGACACGGTGGAGTTCGATGACATCGTGGTCATGTCCTCACAAAGAGCGATTACGGCCTGAGACGCAGGAGCTTGTAATACCCCCCTGCCTTGGCGTAGGGAGTATCAGGTTTGGCGCAATACCTCCTTGGTTTTATCCCACTGACGTCACTCTCGCAGCCTGAGCAGGGTGACGCGACGTCACAAGGCCGATAAAGGAAATCGCCAGCGCCAGTCCAATGGTTGTGCTGACTTCGGTACGGTGCTCCGGGGTGATCATCATGACTGCCAGCGCTGCGCAAATGAACGCAATCACCAGCCAGGTCAGCCATGGAAACAGCCACATGCGAAAGCTCAGCTCAACGTTCTGTCGATGCAACATCCGGCGCATGCGCAGCTGCGACACCGCAATGGCCAGGTACACCAGCAAGGCAATCGCGCCGGAGCTGGCCAGCAGGAAGTCAAACAGCCCGGCGGGCATGAAGTAGCTCCACACGGTGATCGCCGCGCCCAGCACGGTGCTGGCGATGACTGCTGCCCGCGGTACGCCTTCGGAGGAGGTCGCTTTCAGCGCCTTAGGCGCATCGCCACGACGGCCCAGCGAGTACAGCATGCGCGAAGCAATGTAGATCGAGGAGTTCATGCAACTGGCCACGGCGATCAGCACCACCACGTCCACCATGAACTTGGCGTGGGGAATGTTCATGATCTCCAGTGCCCGCTGGTAGGAGCCTACCTGGGCGAGCAGCGGATCGTTCCAGGGCACCACGGAGATGACCACGAAAATCGACAACAGGTAGAACACGCCGATGCGCCAAATCACCGAACGCGTGGCCTTGGCAATGTTCTGCGAGGGATTGTCGGATTCGGCGGCGGCGATGGTCACCGCCTCAGTCCCGATGAAGCTGAACATGATGGTGATGAAAGCGCCGACTACCGCCGACAGGCCGTTGGGAGCAAATCCGCCATGCTCGGCCATCAGGCCGCTCAATCCGCTGACTTCCCGATCGGGAATCCAACCCATCAGCACGGCAAAACCCACGCCGATGAAACCGATGATCGCCACGACCTTGGCCATGGCGAACCAGAATTCGAATTCGCCGTACTTGGAGACACTGAACAGATTGGTGATCACCAACGCAATGATCGACACCAGGGCGAACAGCCAGGCATCGATCTGGGGAAACCACTGGTTCAACACATGGCCGGCGGCCAGTGCTTCGATAGGGATCACCAGCACCCAGAACCACCAGTACAGCCAACCGATGGTGAAGCCTGCCCAACGACCTATTGCCTGGTCGGCATAGGTGGAGAAGGAGCCTGTGTCCGGGTTGGCCACCGCCATTTCACCGAGCATACGCATGACCAGAACGACAAGCAGGCCTGAGAATAGGTAGGCCAGCAAGACGGCCGGCCCGGCAGCTGCAATGGCATGTCCTGAGCCAACGAATAAACCGGCGCCGATAATCCCGGCGATTGACAGCATTGTTACGTGACGAGGCTTGAAGCCCTGCGCCAATTGTCCACTCGAATCCTTGGAGTTCGGGCTAATCATTGGTTTTTTTTTCTCTGCTGATCGACATTTAGGCGAATTGATAGGGGCAACAGATCATCATTGTTGCCTGCTGGGCTTCCTGAAAGAGGCACCCTTCAACCGCTGCAGTTCTTATCAAACCCATCATCGCGATGTGGTTATTTCGATGAAAAGATGCGCCACCTTACCCGGCTTGTCCGACAATTCAGTTACCTGTTCACGCCGCCTCCTTGCCTGATATCGACACATGCCAATTTAGCGTTCACAGCGAAAACCAATCGGTCACGAAATGGCCGGGCGCAATCATATTGTTTTGTAGAGGATTCTGCTAAAGCAGCAACGGATGGGGATAGCCTGGAAGGTTTAAGCGGGCGAGAAGGTTTCGGGACGAGGGCCGTGAGATCTCTCTGGGAAGAGCGGATTGGATGATTTCAGCCTGTCGCGACAGGCTGAAAACGACCCATAGCTGACGGTGACGAAAGGCAGAAATCGGCTGAGTAGTCAGTCAGATGTGTTTTCGAAATCAGGGGCTGCTCACACCACCGCAGTTAGCTACGAACTCAACAGTTATGGTTTCACTGCGTGATCACCATCAATGTGGGGAGCCTCCGCTGGTTTCTTCTCCGGAACTATAAAACTCACTGTCGTACTGGTGAGGATTTTGTGAGTCGGGTCGGCCACTTCAAGAAGAACCTTGTGCGTGCCGGGCGTCAGTCCAACCAGGATAATCGGGTCTTCGCTGGTGTGCGCCCATGTACCTTTCCAGTCGTCGACGGTCACGTGGAGGTGACCGAGACGTGGTGATACATCAGCAGCCGCTTTGCCAAATACCGGCATGATCCGGGCGTGTTCTGCTCGATACTGGATTATGACAACACCGCGGGCGAGTGGCTCGGCAAGCGGTGGGTAGGCAATGAGTTTTGGCGCAGTCTCATTTTCCAATGGAAGTATTGCCGGTGGGGAATCGGTGTCTGCTAACGCTTGTCCGCACACGGCTGTGCAAATGCAGACACCCAAAGCCAGGGCCAATAGATTTCCGGGAACGAGGGACATGGTGTTTTTCTCCCGTGTGATTTCATTCAAGCCTGGATCAATCCGGGTATTTCCCAGTGTGGTACAAAATTGGTACGAGCGGAATTGAAAGCTGGCGTAACCCGTTGTCTTGATGCCCACAGCCCCCCAGTTAATTATGTGGGCCGCACAACATCAAAGGTGAATCGGAGCCGCGGTCCGGAAAAGAAACCGCGGCGACCGATCAATCAGGCGGCGGGGAGCAGGCCTTTCTGTTTGGCGACATGAGTCGCCAGTGCGTCCATCAAGTCCGGGGACAGACAGTCATAGGGTTCCAGGCCGATCGAGCGCAGACGCTCGCGGATAGCCTTCATTTGGGCTGGCGGTGTGCCGGTTTCGATGATGGAGGACACGAACGCCGCGAATCCCGGCGCAGCCCATCCGCTCTGTGGCGAAAGCTCGGTGTGGACGAAGTCCAGGCCATAAAACGCATGGCCCTTGTTTTCGATGCGCCCAAAGAGATGGGCGTGACACTGCTTGCAGGCGTGGCGCTGGATGGTGGCGGATTCGTCGACAATCGCCAGTTTTTCGCCGTGGGCAATGACGCTGACCTTATCTCGAGGCACCACGGCGATGACGGCGAATGTCGCGTTTTGTGGTTTCCAGCATTTGCTGCAGCCGCACGCGTGGTTATGCAGGGTTTGTGCGTCGATCTTGACCTCGACCTTGTCGGTCGCACACAGGCATTGCAAGGTGCCACCTGTGAAATTCGCGGCGGCGGGTTGGATACCATTGTCCAGTGCAGGGTGAAGTTGCAAGGTGCTCATGCTGGCGTCTCCGTTTCAGGGTGTCAGACAAAAGTGCCTGGGGCCGTGCCCCAGACCGGTAGTTCATCGGAACTCGATGACCGCGCAGATCGATTTGCCTTCATGCATCCGATCGAACCGCGGCGGATTTCGAAAAGGACACAGTGCATAAACGAGCGACCTCCTTCGGTGCGACCGTTCGGTTACCCAGATCAAGAATAGTCTGCGATGCCTAAGTCGCTGCCACTCACATCAGCCAATCAACTCGTGGACCGGTCGCCGGTCTGTAGACCTTCGGCGGCACGTTCTCTTGGGCTCTTCATCAAAGCTCCCTGGAAGGCGAGGGTGGAAAGGTATGCCCGGGGTCTGGAAATGCGCCTGCACTCAATGACCAGTGCCCGAAGTTAACCCAGCATCTGTTCGGTAAATAGCGTCACGGCAATGATGATCATGGTCGCTCCAGAGAAACGACTGACCCACTGAGCGGCGGCTGGGCGTGCCTTTAGAACAACCTGTGAGCCAAACCCGACCAGTAGATAAATAACGCCACAACTGACGGTGTGGACGAGCCCGAGCGCTAGCATCTGCGTCGGTACGGGCCAGGAGGCAGTGGCGTCGGCAAACTGGGGCAAGAGCGCCAGGAACAGTAGGAACACTTTCGGATTCAAGCCGCTGACGCAAAGCCCCTTGAGCGCCCAGCGCAGCCATGAGCCTGACATCTGAACCTCATCGGAGTGGGGGGTGGAGGGACGGGTGAGCATGTTGATGCCCAACCAAAGCAGGTAACCCGCGCCGGCCACCGTCAGCACTGACATGACCCCAGGATGGTTGGCGACCAGGGTGCCAACACCCGCGGCTACCACCACCGTGGCAATCAAGTGGCCGGATAACAGTCCGCCCACAGCCGGTATGACCACGCGATGCTTCAAACCGGCGGATATCGCGTAGGCCCAATCCGCTCCGGGCGTCACGACGAACAGAAACGACACTGCCCAGAAGGCAACAAAGACATTGAAGGTCATGGTGTCACCCGCGCCCGTTCATCAATCAATGCGTTATTCATCATTCCGCCTCTCATATCAAAGGCCGTCCCTCTTGTTTTCTGAAGAGGTGTGCGGTTGTTAATGGATAGAGGAAGATTAATGAAAAGTTGTTAGAATTAACTTTCAAAGATGATCGTATTTGCGTTGCAAAGAGGGAGATTATTCTGCATGGACAGAACTGACCGGAAGATTCTTGCCGAACTGCAAAAGGATGGTCGCCTTTCGGTCACTGAACTTGCCGAGCGTGTGGGCTTGAGCCTTTCACCCTGTCATCGGCGAGTGCGGGCACTGGAGGACTCCGGTGTATTGCTGGGTTATCGCGCGCAACTTGATCCCGGTGCACTGGGCCTGAATTTTTCCGCAATGGTATTTGCCACGCTCCGCGAGGGTGACCGGCAAGCCGTCGAGGCGTTCGAGGCGGCGCTCATTGATATACCCCAGGTGGTCGATGCCCAGAGGCTGTTTGGGGAGCCGGACTACCTGCTGCACGTCGTTGCCCAGGACTTGCCCGCCTTTCAACGGCTTTACGATGAGAGCCTCTCGACATTGCCTAATGTGCAACGGCTCACCTCGACCCTGGTCATGAAGCGGGTCATTCAAGACCGGCCGCTACCTTTGTGATCGGCCCAACGGAAGATAACGTTCTTGTCTCTCAAACAGCCTCCCCGTAGAGGGGAGGCTGTCATCGTCAGAAGTCGAAGAACACCGTCTCCGCTTCGCCTTGAAGGTGAATGTCGAAGCGGTAGGCCAGCTTCCCGTCAACCGTGCAGCGCCTGGCAATCAGGGATTCACGCCGATGTGGCTGTTCGATCAGATTCAATACGGGGTCCACGGCATTCGCCTCGGGTTCGTCATCGAAATACAGTCGCGTCTGCAGGTGAATGTTGATGCCCCGGGCGAACAGCGACACATTGATATGCGCTGCCATGGGGACACCCGAGGCATTTTTCACCAGGCCAGGCTTGACGGTTTCGATCGTCCATTCGCCGACATCTGTGGTGGCGGTACGGCCAAAACAGTTGAAGGGTTTTTCCAGATCGAAACCGCTGTCGTAGAGGCCTTGGTGATTGGCCTGCCAGAACTCCAGAAACGCGTCACGAATCAAGTGGCCGTTACCGTCATAAACGTGACCCAGCAATAGAATGTGCTCACCGGGCGCGCCAGGTTTTGCCATCACATTCCAGATTTCCTGTTCCCGCGGCGGGTTGCCGGCCGCCTCCAGTGCCAGTCCGATATGCACATAGGGGCCGGCTGTTTGCGACGGGGTTTCAGGTAGAAGTTGAACGGGCATATGCAGGCCTCCTCAGCAGTTTTCGAAGTGGGTCTTGCGCTGGCCGCACAGGACGATATCAAAGCGATAAGCCAGGCAATCCATGGGATTGGCCATGCTCATATCGAGCCTGGCGATCAGGCTCTGTACCGCGTCCTGATTGGCGATCGACTTGACGATCGGGCACATGGGGATCAGCGGATCGCCTTCGAAATACAGCTGGGTAATCAGGCGCGTGGCAATGGACGGGCCACTGATGGAGACATGGATATGGGCGGGTCGCCAGTCATTGGGACCGTTGCGCCATGGGTAGGGACCGGGCTTGACCGTGCGGAAACTGTAGTTGCCATCGCGGTCGGTCAAGGCACGGCCGACGCCACCGAAATTCGCATCAAGAGGCGCCAGATAACTGTCTTTTTTATGCCGGTAACGGCCACCGGCATTGGCTTGCCACATTTCCACCAAAGTATGTGGGATCGGCTTGCCGTACTGATCACAAACCCGGCCCGCGACAATGATGCGTTCGCCGATGGGCAGGCCACCGTGATTGAAATTCAGCAGCAGGTCGTTATCGTACCGGCCCATCTTCAGATGGGAAAAATCCGGGCCGCTGGTTTCCGAGACAGACTGGGGAATGCTCACCAGTGCCTGGCGGGGGGAGCGCAGGATCGAAGTCTTGTAGTCAGGTGTCAGGGCTTTGGGATGCCAATTACGGTCACGAATGGCGAAGCGGCTTTCATGCGCATCAGACATGTCGTTTTTCCTATTGTTATGGTTGGTCAGAGGCAAGCACTGCGATGGCAGCGACTTGCAGCTCAGTCTCCTCTTGTACGGCCCAACCCAAAATTGAAAAAACCGACTTGTTGCATGTCCAAATGGTTATGGATATTTCCCTTCGCGATATTCTTGCCCGACCTCGCGCAGTGCCTCCACGCACCACTGGGCCGCGGGTGTCACCGGCAACACAGGATTTGTGCAGAGCCCCACGGAACCACCGGCTTCACGCATCCCCAGCTCTACCAGCTCACCTAGCTTCAAGTCCTGCCTGACCGCGTCAAACGGCGCGACCCAGATTGCCTGGCTGCATTGGACGTAGCGCCGGCTCAGGGTAATCGACAGGGTTTCCAGGCGTTGGCGCGAGGGGGAGATCCCGTGCTGCACAAACAGGCTGTCGGCGAATTTGCGGATCGTCGTCCCCGCCAACGGTAGTACCACCGGATAGTTTTCGAGGTTGTTATGCCCCGGTGGATCACTCAGCACTGGATGGTCTTTACGTACCACCAGGGTCATGGATTCGCTGTAAAGGTGCTCGAACGTCAACCCGTGAATCGATGGGCTATCGGTCATTCTGCCGACCACCAGGTCCAGCTCGCCGACACGCAGTTGGGACAGCAGGTAGGCGCTCGGCCCGGTCACGACACTGACCGCCAGGGCGGGATGCCGGTCGTGCAAGCGGCAGACAACTTCAGGCACCAACAGGCTTTCGACGGTGGAGAGCACGCCGAGTCGTACGGCGATCGGCTCATGCACACCGGAGCGCAAACTGTTGACCCCTTCACGCAGCGATTGCACGCTCGGCCCCGCATAGCGCAAAAAGGCCACCCCGGCCTCGGTCAGCGTCGAGCCCTTTTTGCTCCGCTCGAACAGCCTGGCAGCCAACAGGGATTCCAGTTCCTTGAGGGTTTTTGAAAGCGCCGGCTGGCTGATTGCCAACTTGTCGCAGGCACGTGCCAGGCTGCCCTGGCGCGCCACCTCGAGAAAACACACCAGATGACGGAATTTGATTCGGGTGTCGATGTTCAATCTGCTGCTCCGTCTTCGTGGTGTGGCATTCATTACGCCTGTTGACCGATGCTCGCAATATGGGGGTTATCGGTCAACATTCGGCAGTTCGCAGCCCGGGATCAGTCGTCCCAGTTTGACCGCCTGCTGATAAAGCACCTGCATGAGCTGCGTGGCGGACTCGCCAAGCGGCTCGAACCGCGAGTAGACAAAGCGGATATCGAAATGAGTCGCCTCAACCAGCGGTACGACGATCAGGCCGCTGTCCTGGGCCACGAACTCATCGATGATGGTCAGCCCCATACCTTGCTTGACCAAGGCGACCGTTCGAGGAGATCGCCAACATGATGACCTGGATCGCCGGCCCCGAGTGCAGCTTCACCACGGGCTTTGTGTTTGACCTCAGTGGCGGGAGGGCCACCTATTGAGAGGCCTGGGTGTCGCGCACCTCACCGCGCTGGAGCTGGCGCCCGACGCGTTGGTACGAGAAGGCGGCGCGCGCGGGTTGGCATGAACGTGCATATCTTGCAGATCCTTGGTATTACCTCACACCCTCTTTTGAACGAGCGCTTCTGGCCGATGGCTGCCTCTGACGAGGGGCAGCTACCGACCCAAAGCGGACTCCCAACGATGACTGCTTTCGGTAACAGTGCCCATTCAAGTATCAATGTCTGAATAAGTACATTTGGGCCGATTCGCGAACAGCTTTCTTTCTGAGCTACGGCAATATCGGTTCGCGTCAATCTGCCAGTACCGATGTATGCAGAACATCAGTACTGGCTTCGGCGCTACTTGACCTCCTCAACCTCATAATTCACATAGCCGAACTCGTTGCTGCGTGCCGCCATGTATTTGCCGTTTTGCTCGAATACTGTGGCCTCGAAGGGGGTGCCGCCGAGTGTTGTCACTAGATGTCCGTCCTTGATTTCATATTTGGCCGGTACGCCAAACTGGCCGTCATGCAGCATGTTCAGGTATTCCCCTTGCGTAGGCGGCTTGCCATCGACGCTGGTGACCAGGCGTTGGCCTTCGGTGCCATAGACGATCTCGAACGTCTGGCCGGTGACGGTATTGCGCACCTTGATGGTTTTGCCCACCACATAGGCTTGCAGCTGCTCGTTGTTGAGCGCTTTGGCGCCTTCGGTTTTCAGCTGATCGATGGTTTTGCCCGCAGCGACAAGCTTGCTGTCCTCAACTGTCGGCGTGTACCAGATCGGCGAAGTCCACGCACGTTCCTGGACGGTGGTCGAGACGTCGGCCGGCGGCGGTACTTGCAGCTTGGCCGCGTCATAGGTGCTCCAGCGAGGGGTCGGAATCTGTAGCACGCGGGCGTAGTAGAACGCGTGCCGGGCCGGATCGAAATCCGGATCGACCCAGACTTTTTTCAGCTCGGTGGCACCAATGGTATTGGTGTAAGTCGCCTTGGAAACATCGACCGTGGAGCCCACCGGTGGGATTTTGCCGGTGGCCTGGTCCAGTTGGCGATCACCGGACCAGGCGACGTCGTAGACCTTCTCGAAGGTCTGGCCGTTTTTAGTCCAGCCCTTGATGATCTGGATTCGGTCGAGGTTGCCATCGTCGACATCCTTGACCGCCCACACCACGAAGGACGGCGTCTGTTTACCCTGTTTTGCCGGCAAGTCGCCGCCCATGGGAACGCCCTTGGCGTAGGCGGCATGCACCCAGTCTTTTTCATTCCACAAACTGCTGTCGAAACCCCAGCCACCAAACATGCGCACGGGGATGCGCACACCGCTGGTGCCATAGACTTCTTTGCGCTTCATGGCATCGAAGATCGATTCACGGGTGTTCTCTTCGGCCCAGACACCGGCCAGACCGGAGGTGCTGGTTTGCAAGGCAATCAACCCCGAGTTCTGTTTGTCGGAAAGACGCGCCGCTGGGGTGCTGTCGGTAAAGCCGTGGGAGCCGAAGTTGTAGCTCTGCGAATAAGGAATCACCCCATTGTGCGAGTCGCTGGCGCCGACCACGCCCATTTTGTAAGGGTTGTATCCTCGAGCTTGCTGCAAAGCCATGCCGTTTTTCCAGGCTTGCCTTACGTAACTGCCATTGATTTTCGACGTGCTGTTGTCGATGCCGAGCAGGAAACTCATGACTTCATAATTGGCAAATTCGTCTGTCGGCGACAGTTCGGGGTGGGTTTCCGAGGTGCCCTTTACCTGGTGAATTTCGGTGAGGGATTCATTGCGCATCCGCGTCTCGGCCCAGGCGGCATCGATGGGGCGCCCACGGTCATCTACGTCCACCGGAAACATCAGGCCGTTGCTGAGGTTGGCATTGTGGGAGATCGCCAGCACTTCGTTGCCTTTTTTGCGTTGATCGTCCATCCAGCCCCACAAATCCTCCGGTTTGTCCGAATCGAGGGCTGTGAAGGGCAGGTCCGGCACCTTCTTCGAGTCGCGAAAAAACACATTGCGGTGCATGTTTTGATTGTTGGGGGCCGAGGTCCATTCATAGGCTACAAACGTGGTGAACTTGCCGGGCTTGTAGTACTTGTCGGCGATGGCGATGTTCTGCTGCCAGATACTGCCGGCAACCTTCGGGTCGATCAGCTCCTTGATCGGGTGGCTCAAGCTGCCGGCGATCCACTTGAACACCCGGTTGAAATCTTCCGGGGTTTTGACAATCAGCTTTTGCGCGATGGGCAGCTTGCTGAAGTCTGACTTCGGATCGTTGGCCAGGGCGATCACGCCCACGTATTCCGAGTGGTCGGTCACGCCATGGAAATCCAGCGGGCGGCCCTTGAGTTGCACTTCAAACCCCATTGGATGCTTGATCGGCATCCCAAGTGAGTATTGGTACGTCTGCTCGGGATCGACCTGGTGGTTGCCGATCAGGTAGGCATCAATCGACCAGGAGCTGTGCGAGTGTGTCTGGCCAAAGTAAACCTCGCGATCCGGGTTGCCCTCTGCCAATGCCAGCGTGCTGACCGTTAACACGGCGCAACCGAGCAGTGTTGGCACGGTGAAATGTGTAGGGTTTTTCATATTCCACGTCTCCGGAATACGGCAATGACAGGGTGCAACTCAGGACAAGAAACTCGAGACTCTTTGGAAAAACCAGAAGGCAGCCAGCGTACCCAACCCGTAAGAAGCAATCGGTCGGGCATACAGGACTGCGGGCCGTGGCAGTCGACAACGCAGCAGCAGTGCGCGCAGGCTCAACACGACGGCGACGAACATCAGTTGGCCGATCTCGACGCCGACATTGAAGGTGAACAGCGCCAGCGGCAGATCGCGCTGCGGCAAACCGATTTGCGCCAGCGCATCGGCAAAACCGAAGCCATGCAACAGGCCAAAACAGAACGCCACCACCCATGGCCACTGGAGGGTGAAACTGGTTTCGTCACGGTTCTTGCGGGCGATTTCCACTGCCAGCAACAGTATGCTCAGCGCAATCGTCGCTTCCACAGGAGGGCCGGGCAGCCGCACCGCACCCAGTGTAGCGAGTGCCAGAGTGACGGAATGGGCGAGGGTGAATGCGGTGATGGTCTTCACCAGCATCCAGCCATTACCCACCAGCAGAAGGAGACCGAAGACGAACAGCAGGTGATCGAAGCCCCCCAGGATGTGTTGGATGCCATGAACCAGAAATGCACCGGCCACCGAGAACGCTCCCGGTGTGGCAGCAATCTCTATCCAGGGTTGCGCAGGGTGGACGAGGGTGGTCGTCAGGCTGCCGTCCAGGCGCGAGACACGCACCAGCACATCGGTGATGCTCGCTTGCAGGCCGATGAATTGAATACGTTGCCCGACCAGTCCTGCGGGACCGGCTTCAATAACTCGACGCTCGATCAGTGAATCGTTCAGTTCGCTTTCCACGGGCTCAACGACAGTGCGCACACCTTCGGCAAACCGGAGCGCAATCGGCAATCGCATGCCTGAAAGCACAGGTGTGCGCCACAGTACGTCATAGCGCCCGACGGCCGTTTCGTTGAGTTCCAGGTAAGCGGGGCGCGACTCATGGGCCATGGCCGTTAGCCCCACGAGCCAGAGCACCAACAGCAGCCATACCGTGCGCCTCATCACGGCTGCTCCTTGTGTGTGGCGGCAATCGCACCGGCGGAAGCAGGTACCATCACCACGACCTCATAGCGTGCTTTCAGTGCATCGAAATTTGCGCGTTTCGATGCGCTGCGTTGTTCGGACATCCAATCGGACTTGACCTGCTGGGCCACGGCTTCGAAGGGCGGAGGAGGTGATTTGGCCAGCGCATCAATCCACACCAGGTGCCAGCCAAAACCCGACTCCACAGGCCCCACCCAACCCCCCGGCGTTTGCTTGAACAATGAAATGGCGAACGTTGAACCAAAGACCCGCGCCACCTGATCCCGGGATTGTTCCGAGTAGGCGTTTTTAAACATAAAGGCATCGCCTTCACCACTGTTCTTGTCAGACAGCCCACTGAGTGCGGACTGAGCCTGCGCTTGCGCATCCGCACCACGTTTGTCCAAAGCGAAAAACAAATGATGGAAAGTCAAAAGTGGCGGCGGGGCATATTGGTCCTGATGCTGGTTGTACCAGGCCTCAAGTACGCCGGGTGCCGGTTCGTGAAGTGACGCTACATCCTCAGCGAGGAAGTCCATTTTTTGCGCCAGTCGGCGGCGAATAATAGTGTCGTCTTTATCCAGGCCAAGTTTCAGTGCTTCGCGATAGAGGATTTCCTCTTTCACATATTCCTCAATCAGGCCCTGCAACTGTTGCTCCGATGCGGGTCGCTGCCATCGCGCAAGCCAGGAAATCGCGATCCGCTGAACAACTTCAGGGGTGATTTCGATGCGTTGCGGATCTTGATCAAGGGTTGGACGGTGTAAACCTCCGTACAACACAAAGAGTGCAAAGCCGGCGATCAGAAAGTGCAATAACGGCTGGCGGAGGCATCGCTTGATTAACGAAAATCGAGATTCTTTCGCTTCGCAGACGCTTAAGTTCATGACTTATTGCCCCACGCTATACTGCGAATGGTTTTCGCAGCAGGGTGGAGTATTGCTGCTGTACCGGAACTTTCCACCAAGGCTAATCACGATAAGCACTAAGGCTTAGTAGCAATCGGGTTAACCAATTCCTCAGGGCCGTCCAACCTTGCACCTATACAGCCCGGGACGGAGCGCCCATGTGATGAAAGGACTGCTTGTTTTCGCCGCGATCATCGAGGCAGCCACTGGCGTGGCGCTGATACTTATCCCGTCGCTGCTCGGGCAACTTCTGCTTGGCATCGAACTGACGGGCGTCATCGTCCCCGTGGCCGGCATCGCCCTCATCGCATTGGCCATCGCCTGCTGGCCGGGACCCGCAATGCTCGGGATGTTGGTCTATAACGCAGCCACTACGCTTTATCTCGCCTACGTTGGCATCTCAGGGGAATCGAGTGGGGTTTTATTGTGGCCGGTGGTCGTATTGCACGGGATCATGACGGTACTTTTGATTCGAGCAATGACAAGCCAGCCGAGGAACTCACAGACGTAGTCAACGCGTGGCTAGTATGCGTTTTCAGACGCCGGCAAATCCTGCGGTTTTAAGGGGCACGCTCATCTACTCCTGGTCGGTTGCGGTACTCCTGATGATTCGACGCCAGGGCAACAGTTCAATGACTGCTTTTGGCTGTGGATTCAACCGGTCGATGCAACAGATTGGCTAAATCGTTCAGCCGCCAATCATCCGCCCCATGAAAGGCTTCGTTGGAAACCTTTTCTGATAGCGCTGAAGGGCGCACGTGTCAGTAAAACGCGTGCACGGGCTTTCCCTTATGGTTCTAACATGACGTCCGGGCGACCAACTTCATATTCGTCGAAGATCAGCGTCATGGGCCGGCAGTGACCAGTGCCGGATGCCTTCCTGGAATTCAAAAATTCGGTGTGTGCTGCGGGGGAGATGAGAGCTTAGTTACCCATCACCTCGTCCAGTGCCTGCTCGAGGGTACTGACCGTGCGCTCGATATTGTGCAGCTTTTCGAGTCCGAACAGACCGATGCGGAAGGTCTGGAAGTCGGCCGGCTCGTCGCATTGCAACGGCACTCCGGCGGCGATCTGTAGGCCGTGGTTGGCAAATTTCGTACCGCTCTTGATGTCGGCATCATCGGTGTAGCTCACCACTACGCCAGGGGCCTGAAAGCCGGCTGCGGCCACGCTTTTGATGCCTTTGCCGGTCAACATTGCGCGCACCCGATCGCCCAGAGCCTGTTGTTCGCCGCGGACCTTGTCGAAACCGTAGGCTTGCGTCTCTTTCATCACTTCGTTAAATCGCGCGAGGGAATCGCTGGGCATGGTCGCATGGTAGGCATGTCCGCCCTGTTCGTAGGCCTGCATGATCTGAAGCCACTTTTTCAGGTCGCAGGCGAAGCTGCTGCTATGCGTCTGTTCGATGCGCTCGAGGGCCAAAGAACTGAGCATCACCAGGGCGCAGCAAGGGGAGGCGCTCCAGCCTTTCTGCGGTGCGCTGATCAGCAGGTCGACTGCGCATTTCTGCATGTCAACCCAAAGCGTGCCTGAGGCGATGCAGTCCAGCACGAACAGGCCATCCACTGCATGCACGGCGTCGCCGACGGCCCGCAGGTACTCGTCGGGCAGGATAATCCCTGATGAGGTTTCAACGTGGGGGGCGAAGACAATCTGCGGCTTCTGCGCCTGAATGGCTGCCAGCACTTCGTCCAGAGGGGGTGGGGCGTAGGCAGCCTGGCGACCAGTGTCGACCGGTCGGGCTTTCAGCACCGTGGTTGCCGCCGGGATGTTGCCCATCTCAAGGATCTGGCTCCAGCGATAACTGAACCAGCCGTTGCGTATCACCAGGCATTGCTGGTCGGTGGCAAACTGTCGCGCCACCGCTTCCATGCCGAATGTGCCGCTGCCCGGGACCACCGCAACAGCCTGGGCGTTGTAGACCTGTTTCAGGGTCCTGGAAATGTTCTTCATCACGCCTTGAAATGACTGCGACATGTGGTTGAGCGAGCGGTCGGTGTAGACCACTGAGTACTCGACCAGCCCCTCGGGATCGATACTGGGATATAGCTTTGACATGGGGTGACTCCTTTGGCAGAGATCTCAGTGGTATCGACCCTGCCCTAAGCCTTGGCAAATGACAAGATTGCTCGGGATTGAATTGCGACTTCTGTCGGGCGGCAGGCATCATCAGGTCGATTACTGGACGTAGCAATGCTCGCAGGTGGCTGCTGAGTTGTGGGAGGGTGGGCCTTAAAGGTTCCTACCTCCTTACGTTCGGTCGATAACGACCAGTTACGAAGGGCAGCAGCCGACCCAAAGCGGTCGGTAAGCCGAGCCAAGTTAAGCGAGCAAGGTACCGCTATCTCAACCGCATCAAGGCCGGCGCAGCGAACTTTGCCTAAGGGGCATCGAGGACTCTATAGATCTCAGAAGTCACCTGCATCGTTGCGTCTTCGATCGTTCCTTCATTACGGCATAAAACCCAGCCGTGATCTGCAATCGCTCGCTCGAACGCCTTGGTACAAGCGACATGTTCTTCCAGCTTATGGATGACAGTACTGCTCAGCCCACGCCGTCGTGCCGCTGCCCTCGCCCATGAAATATCAGGGGCGGTGACAACCCCGACATGCAGGTCTGGCACTCGCACGTTTCGATCAATGTTCAACTGTAGAATCTCTGCAAACGGGACTATCCGGCGAAATGCGGCATCAGACGGGTACCAGCGATCGATCAAGATGATGCTGCCTGGTGGCTGTTTAGCCAGCACGTGCTGGGAAATCCAAGTACGGCTATCAGCAAAGCGCTCACAAACCCTCAACTCCAAATCCCGGGTGGGATTTCTGACGAGCTTGTTAACGAGGGCCATTGTTTCGCCCCTATAGGGATCGCTTTTTTGCTCGCAAAGTCGGATCACCTTTTTGTTGTCTGCCCTCAGTACTTTCGTAACGGCCTCCAACAGTGTGGTTTTGCCGGTTCCCTTGGGCCCATCTAGAGAAACAAACAGTGGACGATTCATTCTTCAAATAACAATTGATATACGGTTTTTTGCCCGGTTCGTTCGCTGGAATTGCTTGGCGCGACTACGCGAATCGAGTGGAGGGCCCTTATGAGCAGACATTGATGAACACTCTAACCTGGTTTCTGGCTAATCCGACATGCTCGGCCCCCCACTCAGGGCAAATATCTTGTTCCGCAGCGAGATGCGCGGCCGAAATTTTACTTGTCACGACTGACCGGAAATGGCCGATTTCTGCCTGTCACGAAGGGGGGGGCGACCCATAGCGGTCTTCGGCGGACCTCAAGAGTTAATCTCTGACTATCCGCTTTTTGGCTGCTGATCACGATTGGCTGTTCTCGAAGCCAAATGGTCCGTAACGGCGGCGCGTAAATATTACGGAACTGAATCTGAGCTGCTCAGCTGCGCAAGGGGATGCTGGCTTATTGTGATCTACACTCCCTGGGCGTGTGAGTTGGCGCTTCGCCACAGGATTTACTCAGTCGCTAAGTAAAGAGACAGACCTGAATTTCAGTGGGTCGCGGTCTGGGTGGGTGCACGCCAGTCGATCAGCAAAAAACCTTGTCTGGCAATCGTGTATCCGGCGAGTTCGACAACACCTGGATTGAAGCCCTGATCGCCCATATGACCTGGCACTACTGAAAAAAGTCGGGAGGGTTTCAAGCATTCAAATTATTTCACCGTGGCCATGAACGCTCACGGTGCCAGCTTGCTCAAAACTAACGAGGTGGAAATGAACAGGAAGTCTAACCGGGGCTGGACAATGGCTGCGGCACTCGTCGTAGTGGGTTCAACGCTTTTTGCGGGGTGTGCGAGCAAGAACGATCCGATCACGCAGGCAGACAAGACGGATGTGACCAAGGGCGTACCCGCGCCGAGTCTCGAGCAGACCAAGGCGATCGCCGAGGAAGGCTTTATTTACGGCTTACCGCTGGTCATGAACTACGCCGTGATGAACGAATATGCTGTGGACAAGGGCGGCCCGCAATACAAGGCGCCGTTCAACCAGATCAAGAACGAGCCTCGCGTCTTCACCTACCAAGACACGGCCATCATCACTCCGAACAGCGACACCCCGTACTCGTTTGTCTGGCTAGACCTGCGCGCGGAGCCGATGGTGATCTCGGTGCCGGCAGTGGACAAGCGGCGTTACTACTCGGTGCAGATGATCGACGGCAACACTTACAACTACGGTTACATCGGCAGCCGTGCCACCGGCAGCGAGCCAGGCCAATACATGGTGGTCGGTCCCGATTGGAAAGGCGCCCCCCCTCCCAGTATCAAAAAAGTCTTCACCTCGACCACTCCCTTCGCCGTGAGCGCCATTCGGACTCAGCTCTACAATGCCAAGGACATGCCGAATGTCGAGAAGGTGCAAGCAGGCTACAAGGTCCAGCCGCTGTCCGCCTTCCTCCATCAACCCGCGCCGCCCACTGCGCCGAAGATTGATTTCGTGCCGGCTACGACGGAAGGCATCAAGGCCAACTTCTTCGAGTACCTGTCGGCCGCGATGGAGTATGTGCCGCCATCGGCTGACGACCAGGAGATCCGGGCCAAGCTGGCGAGCATTGGGGTGGGACCCGGTCGCACCTTCGAATTTAAGGACCTCTCGCTCGAGCACAAGGCCGTGGTCCTGCTCGGGATGAAGGCCGGTGACGAGAAGGTCGACAAGTTCCTCGCGAGCGGGACGAAGATAATCAACGGCTGGAACGTAGGCGCGTACTTCGGCGACCAAACGTTCTACAAGGCCGACTGGCTGAAGCGTGCCGGTGCCGCGAAAGGCGGCCTCTACGGCAACGACGCCGTCGAGGCGATGTATCCCAACACGCGCACCGACGGCACCGGCCAGACGCTGGATACCAGCAAGCGCAAGTACACGCTGACTTTCCCGGCCGGCAAACTGCCGCCAGTCAATGCCTTCTGGTCGGTGACCATGTACGACGGCAAGAGCCAGCTGCTGGTCAAGAATCCGCTCAACCGTTACCTGATCAATTCACCGATGCTGTCGGCGATGAAGAAAAACACGGATGGTTCACTGACGCTGTACATCCAGAAAGACTCCCCCGGCAAGGCTAAGGAGGCAAACTGGTTGCCCGCGCCTGACGACACGGTCTTTCTGGTAATGCGCCTCTACTGGCCGAAGACCGCACCGCCTTCGATTCTTCCCGCCGGCGAAGGCAGCTGGCAGCCACCGGCGCTGGTGGTCTCGAAGTAAATCTTGCGGCCCATTGCTGACACTCGGCGTAGGTCGGTGTCGGCTTGTGCTGCCTTTTTGCCAATAGCAGCCAATCATCAAGGGCTGCTATTGGCCGTTCTCTGCCGATCATGGTTACAAAGCGTGCTGGTCAAATCCGATGCAATCGGTGGTCAGAACGAATGCAAATGACTGGTCAGGTCGAATGCAAGCGGGTGGTCAAGTGGAGTGCAATTTCGCAGTCATCTGACATGGTCGCTTCTCCAGTTCTTGTAGAAATCGTGGCAGCGACCAAAAAAATGGCCCGCATGCGGGCGGGCCAAATGGGAATTCTTCAACGGAGCAGGGTTAATCTGCGCTCCACCATGTGAGCGATTGGTGAAAAGCATGTCGCAGAAACGAAAAAGCCCGGCACATTAGCCGGGCTCTCTGTAGATGGGCCAAATCCCTTTGGCTGACTGCATTGTGCTTGGTAGGTGTGACGAAGGCATGACAGGGGCAGATACGAGAAGCCCGGCTCTGGACCGGGCATTTGAGTTACATCGGTACGACCGCCAAGCCGCTACAACATCTCGCCGTCATACCACGCGCCTACTCCGCCTTCCCCCGCACAATCCTTCTCGCCTTCATAACCCGCCAGCTAGTTTGTGCCGTTCAATGGAGAACCCTGCGACTCTCTCCAATCCTGATCCGATCAAGCGCCCGGTTTAATGCGTCCAAAGCATCGAGGAGAGCTTTCGCCTCGGCTTCCCGGCCATCCCCCCATAGGCGTTCAGCCATTTTGTTCAGGGCTTGGATAGAACGCTCAATTTCAGCAGCAGTCACTGCTGCTTTACTGTCCGTCAGCTTCTTCTTCATTGAGTAACCGTTTACAGGGCATTGCTTGTATTTCAGATCTAGCGCGAATACGCCCGCCAGACGCATGGCTATTCAGCCTTCCGGACAATCCTTCCCGCCTTCACCTCATCTGTGTAAGCAGTCAGCCGATCAGCTTGCTCATGCAGCTTTTCGATCGTCTCCATTGCCTCCAGAAGCTCTGTATCCCCGCGCTGTTTTGCAAGCCTGAACATTTCCAGGGCAGCTTCTTCGAGGGAATATGCAGCGGCTTTCAAGTCGCGGCGTAACTCTTGATTGGGTTTGTTAAGTGCCATGACAACCTCCTGCCAATACCTTCCGCGATCATTGGCAGTGGTCTGCCTTCGCCGGCCGGACTACCTGACCTGCACCGATTTCTTTAATCCAGCCATCTAACCGATTCTCACCTTGCTGGAAGATTGTGATCATCCTTCGAAGCGCCTCAGCGTCTGGTCCATTACCTGCGTGGCTTAGCCGCTCGGCAATCCGAACTAACTCCACGGCCGACCACTTCAGATCAGAGGCGACACCCTGCAGATCGCGCTTCAGGTCCTGCACTGGTTTGTTGAGCCCCATCATCACCCCTTACAAGTCCCCACAACACTAATCCGATATTCAGCTGCGAAATTGCACTCTACTTGATCACCCGCTTGCATTCGACCTGACCAGTCATTTGCATTCGTTCTGACCACCGATTGCATCGGATTTGACCAGCACGCTTTGTAACCATGATCGGCAGAGAACGGCCAGAAGCGGACTTTAGAGTTGATGCTTGTCACCCTTATTGGAGGTTGTAAACCGTCCACAAGGCTGGGAGGCTAGAGTGAGGTTTACCATAAGGACATGCTGAAATGAGAACACGAAAAATTTTAGTCACAGGTGCCGCGGGCCAGATCGGCAGCGCTTTTTGGACAGCGCAAGGCGATAAGTCAGATTTGCGTTTAGCCGATATAGACGTTTCAAAACTTCCGGACTCGGCACAACGTTTCTCTCTCGACATCAGGGATCAAGCCAATTGCCTTGAAGCTTGCGAAGGCATACATACCGTGATTCATCTAGCTGCTGACCCTAACCCAGACGCCGATTTTATGACGTCCCTGCTTCCTGTGAACATTGTGGGGACCTACAACATGTTATTCGCCGCAAGGGCTCAAGGCTGCAAGCGCTTCATATTTGCGAGCAGCGCCCAGACTATTGAAGGTTATCCAGAAGATGTCCAGATACAGGAATGTATGGCACCTAAGCCAGGCAATCTTTACGGGGTCAGCAAAGCGTTTGGGGAAGCTCTCGCTTCAATGTATGCAAACGATGGTCACATGACAACAATCGCAGTCCGTATTGCAAACGTAGCCAATTTTCACCAAGGAGAGAGCCACAGCCCAAGGGACGTAGCTGCTTTTATCAGTTTTAAGGACGTTGTCGCACTACTTAGAAATTGCGTTGAGGCCAAACTGAATGGATTCCACGTTATCCATGGGGTCTCAGACAACAGGTATAAGCGCCTTTCTATTGAGAAGACCAGAAAAGTTGTTGGATACGCCCCCCTTGATGATGGGTTTAAGATTCTGGAAGGAAACGCTCAATTTTACTGAACACAAGTAATACGTTAAGGACGACTAACTGATCCGACAGAGGCTGGCCGTATTTTGTGGGAGCCACTCTGATGATTTTCGAGCGACCGCTTCTGGCCGGTTTCTGCCTCTCGCCAAGGGCAGTAATCGGCCAGAAGCGGACGGTGAAAACAAGCAGAGAACGGTCGGGAGCGGAGGGTCACTCCAGAAAAAACAAGATGGTTCCCTTTGACGGTCGGAGGAGGGCTGAGCCGAGTTTATTGGGATAGTTTGGCAATCACCTTGATCTCGAAGTCGAAGCCGGACAACCAGGTCACGCCGATAGCGGTCGCCGTCGGGTAGGGAGCTTCGCCCCAGTACTCGGCCGCTACTTCCCAGATAGTTTCGAATTTCGAGTCGGGGTCGACCATGAAGATGGTCGTGTCGACCACATCCTCGAAACTACTGCCGGCCTCGGCCAGGATCGCGTTGAGGTTGGCGAAGGCCAGGCGAACCTGTGCCGCGAGGTCCGGCTCGGCCGAGCCATCCTTGCGGCTGCCGACCTGACCGGATACGAACAGAAAACCGTTGGAGCGAATCGCCGGTGAGTAGCGGTGGAGCTCGTACAGTGCATGGCGGTCAGGCGGGAAAACGACATCACGTTTGCTGGTCATTGCATACCTCCTTCGGGGCCATCGCGGCCCGCTGTTTACGATGGAGCCAGTGTAAAAAGACGAGCGACCTGAATAAACGCGCAACTCTGGTCATGACTGTTTGTAGAATCCAAACTATCCAGACCCGAGTGAGGCGTGAAATGGACCGTTTCGATGCAATGCAGGCCTTTGCCCGAGTGGTGGAAACCGGCAGCTTCACCAAGGCGGCAGCCACCCTGCACATGAGCAAGACCACCGTGACGCAGCTCGTTCAGCAACTGGAAGCGAGGCTGCGTGTGCGCTTGCTCAACCGCACCACACGCAAGGTCAACGTCACCGCCGATGGCGCGGTCTACTACGAGCGCGTCATCCGGCTACTGGTCGATATGGACGACGCCGAGACCAGCCTGTCCAGCGCGTCGATGACACCGCGCGGGCGGCTGCGGGTGGATGTGCCCAGCCCGCTGGCGCGAATGCTGCTGATACCAGCCTTGCCGGGGTTCTTTGCACGCTACCCGGAAATCCAGCTGACCGTGGGCGTGAGCGATCGCATTGTCGACATCATTGGCGAAAACGTCGACTGCGTGGTGCGCGGCGGCGAGATCATCGATCAGTCCCTGATGGCAAGGCATGTGGGCGATCTGAACATCGGCATTTATGCCGCGCCCGGCTATCTGCAGCGCTTCGGTACGCCGGCGCACCCCCGTGAGCTGGAGGAGGGTAGGCACAGTACCGTTGGCTTCCTTTGGTTTCGTACAGGCAAATCCTTGCCCTACGCGATGCAGCGGGGTGAGGAACGCATCGAGGCCCAGGGCCGCCCGCAACTGACGGTCGACGACGGCAATGCGTACCTCGCCGCCGGCCTGGCTGGTCTGGGCATGCTTTGGCTACCGCGGTACATGGCCCAACCGCACCTGGTCAGCGGCGAGCTGCTGCCGCTGTTTGAGGACTGGCACATGGCGCCAATGCCGATGTATCTGGCATTCCCGCCGAATCGCCATGTCAGCGCCAAGGTGCGGGTATTTATCGACTGGGTAATAGAATTGATGGCCGAGCATGCGCCGGTGGTTAAGTGAAACAGGTGTAAACCCATTTCAGGACTAGACACTCTAAACGTCCGCTTCTGGCCGATTACTGCCTGTTGGGGGGGGGCTGTAAACGACCCATGACGGGACAGTCCGGGCACTAGAGTCAGGTGTCGGATTGATGAGCCGCCCAGTGTTTCATTTCTTCTGCAATGAAGTGGTTCACCAGGTCACTGTACATCTTCTCGATTGCATCCGGGCTCAGACCCTCTGCCTCGGCCCACTCGCGTCGTGTCGCCAACATGGCCTTGAAACGCTCCGGAGCACGCACCGAAGTCACTGAGGCCTTGTACTTCGAGGCAGCCAGTACGTAGTGAAAACGCTTGCCCAACAGCTTGATAACAGCCTGATCAAGGGCATCGATTTCGCGTCGGATATCCTCCATGCCTGCACACTCTTCGGGCTGCAACTGATTGATGACGTCCATGTAGGTGACTCCGCTTGCTGAAAAGTTCGTGGGTCTTCGGAAGAAGTATCGGCACGCGGTCTTCCGTGAGGGCGGCTATTCAGTTGCCTGGCCACTTCATTGAGCCTGCTAACATTGGATGTCAGCGAGCCAGAAACAAGGGTGGGCCATGGAGACAAGAAAAGCAGGGCCGGGTGATCTGGATCATCTGCGCAAGTCATTAAGTCAGGCAGGGCTGCCCTTCAGTGATGTCAGCGAACCGGATCGACAGTTTTACCGTTTCGAGGTGGATGGGCAATGGGTGGCTTATGGAGGGCTCGAGGGTGCGGGTTGCGATCTGTTACTGCGCTCGATAGTCGTTTGTGAGACGCATCGTGGAGAGGGGCTGGGTAAAGCGGTGTTGTCTGAACTGGAACGCTTTGCGGTCTCTCAAGGCGCAGTCCGATTGCACCTGTTGACCCAAGGCGCTACTGGTTTTTTCGCTGCCAATGGGTACGAACTGCTTGGCAGGGACGAGGCGCCTGCGGCTATCACCCAGACCGTTCAATTCAAGCATTTGTGCCCTGCATCGGCGAGCTATCTGCGCAAGACGCTTAACGGTCTCCCTTGTACTGATTAGTCATTGATGTGCATCGATTGAGGCTGATTCGGTGGTCAAAAAAATGCCCGGCACATTGCCGGGCATTTTTCATTCCTGAAGCCTTTGTTGCGGGACTCAGTTTGCCGCTTGCGGTTGAGACTCGGTGCTCGCTCCGTTGCGGGTGATCACGGTCAGGATCGACAGCGCGGCGATCACCAGCCCTGGTGACGTTGCCAGCAGCACGCCAGTGGTGCCGGCACCGGCGGCGAGGATCTGGCCGGCGGCCAGGGGACCTGCCACCGAACCGAGCCGGCCGATGGCCACGGCCGCGCCGACACCGGTGGCGCGCACCGACGTCGGGTAGGAAGGGGGCGCCAGGGCATACAGCACCAGCTGTGCGGCCATGACGAACAGCCCGACGGCAAACCCGGCGATGGCCATCGGCACGATACCCACTGACAGGCCGACCCCGGCCAGCGCCGCCAACACCCCGGCGTACACGAACAGGACCACTTTCAGGCCGTTGCAGCGGTCCAGCATTACCCCGCCGAGCAGCGAACCAATGGCGCCACCGATGTTGAACAGCATCTGCACCATGCCTGCCTGGGGCTTGGTGAAACCCTGCGCCAGCAACAGCGAGGGCAGCCAGTTGAGCAGCATGTACATCACGGTCAGGGTGAAGAAGTAGCTCAACCACAAGGCCAGTGTGCAGCGTGCGCGTCCTTCTCCGAACAGCGCCTGGGCGGTGGACGACCGTGGGCTGGCGGTCGTGACGTGTTGCTGGCGGAACGCCGTGGATTCGGGCAGCAGCAGGGCCATCAGCGGCACCACCAGCAAGGGCGTCAGACCGCCGATGATGAAGGTGGTTTGCCAGTGTTCACTGGAAAACATCGCCACCACCGCCGCCAGCGCGCCGCCCAGGGGCACGCCGCAATACATGACGCTGATGGCGGTGCCGCGATGGCGCTCGCTCACGGCCTCGGCACACAGGGCAATCAGGTTGGGCAGGGCGGCACCCAGGCCCAGGCCCGTCATGAAACGCACCAGCAGCAGGCTGGAGTAGCTCTCGACATAGGCGGTGCAGAGCGAGAAGACACCGAACAGCAGCACGGCGCCGACGAGGATTTTCTTGCGGCCGATACGATCGGCCACCCAGCCGCCAAAAAACGCACCTGGCAGCAGGCCAATGATCCCGGCGCTGAACACCCAGCCCATCATCTTCGGGTCCAGGGCAAAGCTCTGGCGCAACCCCGCGGCAGCGGTGCCGGCAGCCTGCAGATCGAACCCCTCGATCAGCGCAACGATAAAGCACAAAGCGATTGTCAGCGTCGAGCGACGCGATGGACTGTCCATGGGTGAACCTCATTGTTGTTTTTGTTATGCAGTCGAGCCCTCCGTGCGTTGGGTGCGCCGTCAGTGACCGCTGACGATTAAGATAACAAAGATAACTAAAAAAAGAATGCTGTCCTGAAAACTGCAAAAACCAACTAAATAATCGTTCAAAAACATAATGTTATGAATGTATTCAGATGGATGTGTTAAAATAGATAATAATATTAATGTTCGATTATCGGTCATTTGCGATTGACGACGTCCCTTGGCTGTTTCCATTCTCTGATGGTGAATCCGGCAGACCCGTGCGGGGCCGGCACTCAAAAACAACAATAAAAAGTGGACATCGAACATGCCAAAACGCCCCATGAACACCGGTTCCGTAGCGTCGCTCCCCTGCGTTTGCAGTATCCATCCAGGGTGGGTGGTGGCACTGCTAGGCGTCAGCGTTCTGCCCTCTCAGTTGCGGGCCGAGGGGTTTATCGAGGACAGTCACGCAAACTTGACCCTGCGCAATTACTACATCGACCGTGAATACCAGGACGGCGGCGCCAAGTCTGCCGCGAGGGAGTGGGCTCAGGGTTTCATCCTGGGCATGGAGTCGGGGTTTACCGAAGGAACTGTGGGCTTTGGTCTGGACGTGCGGGGGCTGCTGGGGGTCAAGCTCGATTCCGCTCCGGATCGCAGCGGCACCGAACTGTTGCCGGTGTCGGCCAGCGACAAGCGCGCGGCGGATGACTATTCGCGGCTGGCGCCGACGGCCAAGCTGCGGTTTGCCCAGACAACGGTCAAGAGCGGCGATGTCTCGATCTTCCTGCCGTTTGCTTTGGCCAGCCCGTCGCGACTGCTGCCACAGACCTTTCGCGGCACCACGCTCAGTTCCAGGGATTTCGATGGCCTGACCCTGAACACCGGTTACATCGATCGCATCAACAAGCGCGATTCCACGGACTATCAGGCCATGACCATCGCCTCGCCGAACCGGCGTTTCAACGGCGCTGCTACCTCCTCGCACCTGGCTTATCTGGGGGGTGATTACCAGGTCAACAAGGACCTGAGCCTGCGCGCCTACCATGCCGAGGTGGCCGACCTGTACCAGCAGGACACCCTGGCATTGCTGCACAACCTGCCGCTCGGCGAAGGTGTGTTCACCAGTGACTTGCGCAGTTTTTTCAGCCGCGAGGATGGCAGCGCCAAGGCGGGCAGGGTGGACAACCGCAACCTCTCGGCATTGTTCGGCTACCGCTTCGGCGGGCACCGGGTGAGCCTTGGCTACATGCACGCCAGTGGCGACACGGCGACGCCGTACATCTCTGGCACCGAGCTGATGGGCATGAGCGAGCTGACCATGAGTTCGGACTTTCTCAATGCAAAGGAGCATACCTGGCAGGCCATCTACGACTATGACTTCGTCGCATCCGGCGTGCCTGGGCTGAAGGGGCGGTTGCGTTATGTGCGCGGCGATAACATCGAGTTGGCCGCCTTCAACGCCGAGGACCGCAAGGAACGCGAGTTCCAGATGGAGCTGGGTTATGTGATTCAGAGCGGCCCGCTGAAAAACGTCGGTCTGTTGGCGCGCAAGTCGATCTACCGCAATGACTTCCCCGCTGGCGCGGCATTCCGCGATGAAAACCAGACCCGCTTCCTGGTGCTCTATACCTTGCCGATCTGGTAAGCCCGGGTCCTTCGACGTTCCCAGCCGGCCGCCTCTTCTGGAGCGTGCCGGCAGCGTGCGTTCAGTCCTGGTAAACCTTTCTCAGCAAGCGCAGCAGCTCCTCGCGCTCTTCGCCGGTCAGCGATGAGGTGGAGTCGAAATCGCTTTGCGCGGCGATCTGCTTGAGCTCCTTGAGCAAGGTTTCGCCGGTCTTGCTCAGGAAGATTCCGTAGGAGCGCTTGTCCGGTTTGCAGCGCACCCGCACCGCCAGCGCGCGGCTTTCCAGTTTATTGAGCAACGGCACCACCTGCGGCGGCTCGATGGCCAGGGCCCGGGCCAGGTCGGCCTGCATCAGTCCCGGATTCTGGTCGATGATCGCCAGGGCCGAGAACTGCGCGGGGCGCAGGTCATGGGCTGACAGGCGACCGATCAGGTTCTGGAACAGCTTGAGTTGGGCGCGCCGCATCGCGTAGCCGATCAGGTCATCCAGTGCCGAATCCAGCGGTGCCTGCAGCTCGGCGGTGGCGGACGGGGACTCGCTCTGGTCGGCGAGGGGAGAAGGCTTGGCCATTGCGGGTGAATCCTGAAGAGGTGGAGGTTAACAAGCGTATCTAGTTTGCCGGGGTTGGTCGCTGATAGCTATGCCCGTCGTTCATGACGATGGGGCCGGAGGATATTTCCGGGTGGACAAAAAAATGGTTAATTCGATTAATAGTTAATTGACATAACTATATCGGTCATTTAATTTCCAGTCATCTTCAAGCCAAGAACAAGAGAGCATCGCCATGAGCAATTACGAAGGTCGCTGGACAACCGTCAAGGTCGAGATCGAGGAAGGCATCGCCTGGGTCATCCTCAATCGCCCGGAAAAACGCAACGCCATGAGCCCGACACTCAACCGGGAAATGATCGATGTGCTGGAAACCCTGGAGCAGGATCCGGCGGCCGGCGTGCTGGTGTTGACCGGTGCCGGCGAAGCCTGGACCGCGGGCATGGACCTCAAGGAATACTTCCGCGAAGTGGACGCGGGCCCGGAGATCCTCCAGGAAAAAATCCGCCGCGAAGCCTCGCAATGGCAATGGAAACTGCTGCGCATGTACACCAAGCCGACCATCGCCATGGTCAACGGCTGGTGCTTCGGTGGCGGCTTCAGCCCGCTGGTGGCCTGTGACCTGGCGATCTGCGCCGACGAAGCAACCTTCGGCCTCTCGGAAATCAACTGGGGCATCCCGCCGGGCAACCTGGTGAGCAAGGCCATGGCCGACACCGTGGGCCATCGTCAATCGCTGTACTACATCATGACCGGCAAGACCTTCGGTGGGCAGAAAGCCGCCGAGATGGGCCTGGTCAACGAAAGCGTACCCCTGGCGCAACTGCGTGAAGTCACCGTGGATCTGGCGCGCAACCTGCTGGAGAAAAACCCGGTGGTGCTGCGTGCGGCCAAACACGGCTTCAAGCGCTGCCGCGAGCTGACCTGGGAACAGAACGAAGACTACCTGTACGCCAAGCTCGACCAGTCGCGCCTGCTCGACACCGAAGGTGGCCGTGAGCAGGGCATGAAGCAGTTCCTCGACGACAAGAGCATCAAGCCCGGTCTGCAGGCCTACAAGCGCTGAGACTGATCGCCGGGCGCATGTCCGCCCCGGCGCGCTGCATCGCTCGAATGTATTCCCGATAAAGACAATAAAGAGGAATCACCATGCTGGACGTGCCCCTGCTGATTGGCGGCCAGTCGCTGCCTGCCCGCGACGGTCGGACCTTCGAACGCCGCAACCCGGTGACCGGTGAAGTGGTATCGCGGGTGGCCGCCGCCACCCTGGAAGATGCCGATGCCGCGGTGGCCGCAGCCCAGGCAGCGTTTCCCGCCTGGGCCGCCCTGGCGCCCAACGAGCGTCGCAGCCGTTTGCTCAAGGCCGCCGAGCAGTTGCAGGCGCGCAGTGAAGAGTTCATTGCAGCGGCCGGTGAAACCGGGGCCATGGCCAACTGGTACGGTTTCAACGTGCGGCTGGCGGCCAACATGCTGCGTGAAGCGGCGTCGATGACCACCCAGATCAATGGCGAAGTCATCCCCTCGGATGTGCCGGGCAGTTTTGCCATGGCCCTGCGTCAACCCTGCGGTGTGGTGCTGGGGATCGCCCCGTGGAATGCCCCGGTGATTCTCGCCACCCGCGCCATCGCCATGCCGCTGGCGTGCGGCAATACCGTGGTGCTCAAAGCTTCCGAGCTGAGCCCGGCAGTGCACCGGTTGATCGGCCAGGTCTTGCAGGATGCAGGTTTGGGCGATGGCGTGGTCAACGTCATCAGCAATGCCCCGGCGGATGCCGCCGCGATTGTCGAGCGGCTGATCGCCAACCCGGCGGTGCGACGGGTCAACTTCACCGGTTCAACCCATGTCGGGCGCATCGTTGGCGAGCTTTCGGCGCGCCACCTCAAGCCGGCCTTGCTGGAGCTGGGCGGCAAGGCGCCGTTGCTGGTGCTCGATGATGCCGACCTGGATGCGGCGGTGGAGGCAGCGGCCTTCGGCGCGTACTTCAATCAGGGACAGATCTGCATGTCCACCGAACGCCTGATCGTCGATGCGAAGGTCGCTGACGCCTTTGTCGCCAAACTGGCAGCCAAGGTCGAGACCCTGCGCGCGGGTGATCCTGCATCGACGGATTCGGTGCTCGGTTCGCTGGTGGATGCCAGTGCCGGAACGCGCATCAAGGGGTTGATCGACGATGCCCTGGGCAAGGGCGCGCGGCTGGTGGTCGGCGGGCAACTGGACGGCAGCATTTTGCAGCCGACCTTGCTCGATGGCGTCAACGAGACCATGCGTTTGTACCGTGAGGAATCCTTCGGCCCGGTGGCGGTGTTGCTGCGCGGGGAGGGCGATGAAGCGTTGCTGCGTCTGGCCAACGACTCCGAGTTCGGATTGTCGGCGGCGATTTTCAGTCGCGATACCGGGCGCGCCCTGGCGCTGGCCCAACGGGTCGAGTCGGGCATCTGCCATATCAACGGCCCGACCGTGCATGACGAAGCGCAAATGCCTTTCGGCGGGGTCAAGTCCAGCGGCTACGGCAGCTTTGGCGGCAAGGCGTCCATCGAGCATTTCACCCAGTTGCGCTGGGTCACCTTGCAGCATGGACCGCGGCATTACCCGATCTGAACCGCAGAAATAACAATAAAAAAGGCTGCAGCCACCACCATGCCCATTCGTGCGGCTTGGTGGTAGCGTGCCTTGATGGAGAACAAGCACGTGAGTTCCGAATTCAGATCGCAACCCCACACCCAGATCAGCGCGCCGCGCTACCGTCACGTGTCGATCGGTCGCGCAGCGGTCGAGGTCACAGAGCAGCAGGGCGCATTGCACATGCGCTCCCTGGAGCCATTGGCCGAGTATCCGCCGCGACTGCTTGACCGTCTGGTGCATTGGGCCAAGGTGCGTCCCGAGCAGACCTTCATCGCCGCCCGCCAGGCCGACGGTGACTGGCGCCGGGTCAGTTACGCGCAGATGCTCGACAGTGTCCGGGCCATCGCCCAAAGCCTGTTGAGCTACGGCCTGTCGGCAGACAAACCACTGGTGCTGCTCTCGGGCAATGACATCGAGCATTTGCAACTGGCGTTCGGCGCCCTGTACGCGGGTATTCCCTACTGCCCGGTGTCGCCGGCCTATTCGCTGCTGTCCCAGGATTTCGCCAAGCTGCGCCACGTCTGCGACCTGCTGCAGCCTGGCTTGGTTTTTGTCAGTGATGCCGCGGCCTACCAGCGTGCCATCGATGCCGTGCTGCCGGTTGAAACGCCCATGATTACCGTCCGGGGCGACATCGCGGGACGCCGTCAGGTCAGCTTCGCCAGCCTGCTTGATCAGCCGGGCGGGGCCGAGGCCGAAGCCGCGTTTGCCAGCACGGGGCCGGACAGCATCGCCAAGTTCCTGTTCACCTCCGGCTCGACCAAATTGCCCAAGGCTGTGATCACCACCCAGCGCATGCTGTGCTCTAACCAGCAGATGCTGTTGCAGACGTTTCCGGTGTTCGGCGAAGAGCCGCCGGTGCTGGTGGACTGGCTGCCGTGGAACCACACCTTCGGCGGCAGCCATAACGTCGGCATCGTGCTCTACAACGGTGGCAGCTTTTACCTGGACGACGGCAAGCCCACGGCGCAGGGTTTCGCGCAGACCCTGCGTAACCTCAAGGAAGTGTCGCCCACCGCTTACCTGACCGTGCCCAAGGGCTGGGAAGAACTGGCCTCGGCACTGGAGCAGGACGCGGAGCTGCGGGAGATCTTTTTCAAACGCATCAGCCTGTTTTTCTTCGCTGCGGCCGGTCTGTCGCAAAGTGTCTGGGACCGACTCGACCGGATCAGCGAACAGCACTGTGGCGAGCGTATCCGCATGATGGCCGGGCTCGGCATGACCGAGGCTTCGCCGTCCTGCACCTTCACCACCGGGCCGTTGTCCATGGCCGGGTATGTCGGCCTGCCGGCGCCGGGTTGTGAGGTGCGTCTGGTGCCGGTGGACGGCAAACTGGAAGGACGCTTTCGTGGGCCGCACATCATGCCCGGCTACTGGCGGTCACCGCAGCAGACCCTCGATGCGTTCGACCCGCAGGGCTTCTACTGTTCCGGTGATGCGCTCAAGCTCGCCGACCCGCGTGATCCGCAATTGGGGCTGATGTTCGACGGGCGCATCGCCGAAGATTTCAAGTTGTCATCCGGGGTGTTCGTCAGCGTCGGGCCTTTGCGCAGCCGCGCGGTGCTCGAAGGTTCGCCCTATGTCCAGGACCTGGTGGTGACCGCGCCGGATCGCGAATGCCTGGGCGCGCTGGTCTTTGCGCGGATGTTTGAATGTCGACGGCTGTCAGGGTTGGCGGCCAGTGCCAGCGACGCCGAGGTGCTGGCCAGCGCACCGGTACGCGAGTGGTTCGCCGGCTGGTTGCAGCGACTCAATCGCGAGGCCACGGGCAATGCCAGTCGCCTGGAATGGATCGCCTTGCTCGACGAGCCGGCGTCCATCGACCGGGGGGAAATTACCGACAAGGGCTCGATCAATCAGCGTGCGGTATTGCAGTGGCGCGCGGAGCAGGTCGAGGCGCTGTATCGCGGGCTCGATCCGGCCATCCTGCGCGCCGGGGCGAAGTCGTGAGCACAGACGGGCAGTACTCGGCCTTCGCCGATGCGGCGATTTTCGATGCGGTGCGCACGCCGTGGGTGGACCTCGGTGGGGCGCTGGCCGAGGTGTCGCCGATCGACCTGGGCATCAAGGTCGGACGCGAAGTACTGGCGCGCGCGCAAGTCGATCCGCTTGCAGTCGACAGCGTGCTGGCGGGCTCCATGGCCCAGGCCAGCTTCGATGCCTACATGCTGCCACGGCACATCGGCCTCTACAGCGGCGTGGCGCAATCGGTTCCGGCACTGGGGGTGCAGCGCATCTGCGCTACCGGTTTCGAACTGCTGCGCCAGGCCGCCAGGCAACTGGATGACGGCGTGCAAATGGCGTTGTGCGTGGCCACCGAATCGATGTCGCGCAATCCGATTGCGGCCTATACCCATCGAGGTGGATTCCGCCTTGGCGCGCAAGTGCAGTTCAAGGATTTTCTCTGGGAAGCCTTGTACGACCCGGCTCCCGGGGTGGACATGATCACCACCGCCGACAACCTGGCGCGGCGTTATGGGCTTAGTCGAGAAGTGGTGGACGCCTACGCCTGTGCCAGTCACCAGAGGGCGTTTGCAGCACATCAAGCGGGCTGGCTGGCACCGGAGATCGTTGCCGTGGGGCATCAGGTGTTTGAACTGCCAGGCTATCAACCACGGGGTATCCGCCTGTCACGCGGCATTGAGGCGGTGAGTGAAGACAGCCACCCACGGCCCGGAAACATCGCGGCGTTGTCCAGGTTGCGCAGCGTGCACGAAGGCGGGGTGCAAACCGCCGGCAACAGTTGTGCGGTGGTCGATGGCGCGGCGGCTGCCCTGGTCGGGCGCGCTTCGGCCTGTCGAGATACACCGCTGGCCTTGCTGCGGGCCAGCGCGGTGGTCGGGGTGGCGCCGGAGTTCATGGGCATCGGCCCGGCGCCGGCGATACGCCTGCTGTTGCAGCGCAGCGGCTTGAGCCTGGAGCAGGTCGACCGCTTTGAAATCAACGAAGCCCAGGCCGCCCAAGTCCTGGCGGTGGCTCAGGAACTGGAACTGGACCATTCGCGTCTGAACGTCCAGGGCGGTTCGTTGGCTCTCGGCCACCCCTTGGCCGCCAGCGGCTTGCGTCTGGTGCTGACCCTGGCCCGACAACTGCGTGAGCACAATCTGCGTTACGGGATCGCCGCAGCCTGTGTTGGCGGCGGGCAGGGCATGGCGCTATTGATCGAGAACCCCGCCTGGCGTGGCTGAGGTTTCCTTGGTTGGCGGACAGCCTGTGTTGTCCAGTGAGCGCATTGAGCGGGGGGATCCGCTGGTCAGTTTATTTTGTCGTCTTGCCCGACAATGCCAAGCTAGGTCCTCGGCTACTGCGTTGGACGGCAAGGAGACATCATGACGGTCAAGCGTATGGACAACATCGGCATCGTTGTATTAGACCTCGACGCTGCCATCGAATTCTTCACCGAACTTGGCCTCGAGTTCGAGGGGCGCGCGCCCATCGAAGGCGACTGGGCAGATGGCGTCACTGGATTGCGCGACATGCGCGTCGAGATTGCCATGATGCGTACGCCGGACGGTCACAGCCGGCTCGAGCTATCCCGATTCCTCGCACCACCTGTGGTCGCCGATCACCGCAACGCTCCGGTAAATGCCCTCGGTTACCTGCGCGTCATGTTCACCGTGGAAGACATCGACGACACGCTTGCCAGGCTCTACAAACGCGGCGCGAAGCTCGTCGGCAAAGTGGCCCGGTACGAAGATGCGTATCGGCTTTGCTACATTCGGGGGCCCGAAGGCATTCTCATCGGGCTGGCCCAGGAACTGGGGCAGCACGCTTCTCGATGAGCACTTGCAACAGGTACCGAGCTGCCAGGGCTTATGGCCAGCTGCCGTTGAAGGCGTCTGACAATTCACTTCGCTAATTCAGATTTAAACATCGGCAATTGCTGATGGTAGGTATTTTTTGGCTGTTCCTATACTGACATCCCCCCCCATTCAGAAGTTTAAGCGCCACAACTGACCACTTACGTAGCTGTGCAGTTGCAGTGACTGCTCGCGGCTGAAAAAATCTTGACTTGAGGGTTTTCCGGGCAGTGTTAAATAACAAAAAAGCTGTAAATCAAATCTGAATAAGCTATGAGTGTCTGGCTTGTTTGGATTTTGAGTATCTGCATTTTGCTTAGTTGAATAATAAGAGCGGCGTTCAAATCAGTTCGAATGGTTTGACGCTAAAACATCTTCTATAGCTATTAATCAGAGCCTGAAAAATGAACTTCTATGAACTTATCGGCTATGACCGTGACGGAACTGTTCGTGATCTGGATACGGCGTTAAACAAGGGAACTCTAACCACCAGGGATGTGACTTTTTCGGCGCTGGGTTTCAATGCGCCAGGCTGGATCGCAGCCTCTTCCATGTCGATTCTTTACTCGATATCGGGCCACCACGCGCCACTGGCCATTTTGATTGCGTACTTCTTTCCGATGCTGGTCATGGCGTTCTGCATGATCTCACTCACTCGCCAGGCACCGTCGGCGGGTGGCATCTTCACCTTCACCTCGCGTTTTCTGCATACCCGTGTAGGGACCATTCTCGGTTGGGCGTACTCCGTTGCCTGCATGGCGGTGATGGCAATGTGCGCAATCATCGGAACCGAATACATACAGGCGCTGTTCCCGGTGTTGGCGGGGCCGCTTAACGCAAAACTGATCGGGACGGGCATGGTTCTGATCTTCCTGGCCATCTCCTGCAACGGCGTCAATGCCACAGCCAAGGTCGCCAGCGTATTTCTGATTTTCGAGATCAGCGTTGTAGCCGGGCTAGGGCTGATGGGCATCATCAATCCTCAGGTTCCGGATTTGTCAGTGATGTCCATGTACACGCTGGAAGGGGCTGGTGGCTGGTCCGCGATCGGGCCGGGGGTGCTGTTCGGTGTGTGGATGCTCGCGAACTTCGATTCGGCGATCAACTACATCGAGGAATCGCGTATTCCGGTTCGGACGGTACAACGCTCCATGCTTCTGGTTCTGACTTCGGCATTTGTCATTTACAGTCTCGCGGCGATTGGCTGGCAGTACGCGGTGCCTGTAGAGAAGTTGGCGGCCATTATCGAAGACGGCAACGGTGGGCCGATCGCCGCCGTGGCGAATGTCTACTTGCCCCCGGCCATGGCCTGGATCGCTCTGTTCGTCGTGATCACTTCGGCATGCGCCGGCTTGCAGATTTCTTCAAGTGCGGCTGCGCGTACGCTCTATCGAATGAGTGAGGAGGGGCATCTGCCAGCGGCGTTTCGCTCAGTCAATAAATCGAGATCGCCATGGCTGGCCAGCGTTATCGTCTCGGCCCTCGCGATTACGCTGCTCTGGTGGAAGCCACTGGACAAAATCTCCTGGTACTACGATGTCGTGACCATCACGCTGGTGATGTCCTATATGGCCGCTATCGCAGCGTTCATTGTCATGACCTTCCGCCGTCAACGTTTCGTTATGGCGCTGGCACTGTCGATCCCGGCTGCGCTGGCAATCCTTGTGCTGGGATACATCGGTTATACCGCCGGGGCGAATCCGGTTTCGCCCGAAGATCAATACACCGCCTGGTACCTTGGCGCGCTGACCATTCTTTCTGGCGCGATGATTGTGTTCTGGCAGTCGCGAGTTTCCAGACAAGCCGTACTGACTCCAATGCAAGAGTCCTGATTCCGAAGTTAACGCATGCGGCCCAGTCTGCGTTAGTTGGAGATTGGCGCCTGCGTGTGGTGTTCATTTAAAACCATGGGTGAACTTATGAAGCGTGTTGTCGTAATTACGGGAGCAGCAAGGGGTATTGGCCTGGCAATTGCCAAACGTTTTGCTGCAAGTGGGGAGTATTTGGTACTCAACTACTTCGACGTCAAGGATCAACTGGATGAAGTAATACGTATTGCCCAGGACAACGGCGGCGACGGGATCACTGTTCAAGCCGATGTCAGTCATCCCGAAGCGGCAGCCGGAATCATCAGGGAGGCGGAGAGCCGCTTCGGGCGGGTCGATATTCTTGTCAACAATGCCGGGCGGCTGGTTTCGGCGACCGTCGCGCAGACGACATGGGCACAGTGGGAACAGATGATCAGTACCAATCTCGGAGGGACCTGGGCCTGCATGCAGGCCGTGTTGCCGGGCATGCTGGCACGTGGTCAGGGGCGGATTATCAACATCAGTTCCGAGCTTGGATTGATTGGCTTTCCAACCTACGCCGCGTATTGCGCCTCCAAGGGCGGGGTGATCGCACTGACTAAAGCGGTTGCGAAGGAAGTTGCCCCACAAGGCGTATTGGTCAATTCGGTGGCACCGGGGCCGATCGAAACAGACATGTTGATCAACGACACCATTGAATACAACGACGAGACGCGAGCGACCATTCCATTGAAGCGCTTCGGAAAGCCGGACGAGATTGCAGCCATGGTCGAAGCCCTGGCCGGGCCCGCGGGAAATTACATGGTTGGACAGATCGTCAGCCCCAATGGCGGGGCCGCGATTTAGTCGGGTGTCTTGCAAACTTCACTGAGTCATGAATTTCCCAGTCAAACAAGTGGCTCTGATTTTTCTAATAACAAGAAGGATACAACATGAGCGCTGTAATGATTACCGGTGGTTTGGGCTATGTTGGCAGGTACCTGACTAAAAAGCTCAGCGAGCAGGGCGTCAAGGTGGTTAGTTACAATCGTGACTACTCAGAGGCCAGGTCGGAGTTCATGATCCCTGTACAGGGGGAGTTATACGATATTCCCCGGATTGTCAGAACCATCCAGGACTTTGGCGTTGATCGTGTTATTCACACGGCAGCGATGTCGCATCCCGACTTGTCCATAGATCTGCCGATCACGACAGTGGCAGCGAACATCGATGGCACTATTCATTTGCTTGAGGCAATGCGCCTGGCGGGCATTAAAAAGCTGGTGAATTTTTCTTCGGAAACGGTGTACGGGCATTTCGAGGGTGTCATCAATGAAAAAACACCAACTAACCCAACGACACCTTATGGTGTAACCAAAGTTGCCACCGAGCATTTTGGCCGGGTCTACAACGACCTCTACGGGATGGAAGTCATCTCGCTGCGGATTGCTGAAGTGTATGGCCCTGAAAATAAAATGCCGCAGGTTCTCAGGGACATACTTAAAACAGTTCATCGGGGTGAAACATTCAACTTGCCTACCGGCGGCGATCATCGGTTCCATTACATTCATGTGGAAGATGTTGTGCGCGCTGTGCTCATGGCAGCTGAAACCAGAGACTTGAAGGGCGGTGTATTCAATATTGCCGGTGATCGTTCCTGGACACTGCATGAGGCCGTTGAACTGATCAGGAAAATGATGCCTGAGGCCCGCATCGAAATCGGCAATGGCTACTGGCATCTGGATCGGCATGGGGAATGGGATCTGAGTGCTGCGCAGCAGGCATTGGGGTACTCAGCGCAATGGTCGCTGGAAAAAGGACTGACCCATTACTCCGACTGGCTGCGCGATCACGAGTATTGATATCGGTATTGCTCAGGTTCCTGGTGAATCAATGATATTCAGCAGCCATTGGTGATTAAGCATGATTGAAAACCCTATTGTCTGGCCAAATGGCGCACGTTGTGCCGTCTCCTTTACCTTTGACATGGATGCGGACAGCATTCTGCATGTGGCGCACCCCAAGGATTCGGCAACGCGAGTTGCCAGTATTTCTATGCTGCACTATGGACCGAAGGTGGCGATTCCAAGGATCCTGGAGACCTATCGACGTTTCGAGATTAAACAAACGTTCTTCATCCCGGCCTGGTGCATCGAGCAATACCCGAAGGCCATTGAAGCGATCGTCGAACATGGCCACGAAATTGCTCACCATGGCTACATACACGAACATCCAAACGAGCTGACTCGAGAAGAAGAAGCTTATTGGCTCGATCGCGGTTGCGACACCATCAAGCGCTTCACGGGCCAGGCACCGCGAGGCTGGCGGGCTCCCCTCTACAACATGTCGGAGCACTCGGCTGATTTGCTGATCGAGCGAGGCTTCAGTTATGACGCCTCGTTGATGGGGGATGATGTTCCTTATCTGTTGCGTACAAATGCTGGAGAGCTGGTGGAGCTACCCTCCAGTTGGGCGCTGGATGACTGGCCCCAGTACATGCACAGTATCGACCTTGATTTTCAAATGCCGATCCAGTCGCCGCAACGCGCCATGGAGGTTTTCAAGGCCGAGTTTGATGCTGCTTGGGAGTATGGCGGTCTGTTCATACCCGTCTGGCATCCTTTCCTTTCCGGTCGCCTGGCACGATGGCATGAAGTGTCGAAGTTGATCGAATACATGATGCAAAAAGGCGGTGTCTGGTTTGCACCTATGGATGAGATCGCGGCGCATGTTCAGCGTAGTGTCCGCACTGGGGCCTATAAGCCACGGATTGACAGCCTGCCTTACTATCAGGGACCGGTGACAGCAAACAAGTAACCGCTCTGATGGTGAACCCATCGTGGGTATCGGGTTCTTGCAGTCATTGATGTTGAAGAGGCGACCTTCGAAGGAGGGTCGCCTTTTTTGTCTGAAACATCAGCGACAGACCGCTACCCCAACGACGCCACGCTATTGAGCAAGGTCTTGACCAATTGCGCCTGGCGCGTGGCGCCAGTCTTGGCGAACACGCCGCGCAAGTGGGCGCGCACGGTGTTGCGCGAAACCCCGAGCGCCTCGGCCGTCTCATCGAGGGTCTGGCCGTCCATGACCAGCATCGCCACTTCGGTTTCCGTGCGGGTCAGTTGGAACAGGCTGCGCAGCAGGTCGCGCGAGGCTTGGGGCGAGTCGGCAGGATCGCGGATGAACACCACCACTGCCGGGCGTCGGGCGCTGTTGTGGGTCTGGTAGTTCATGGCAATCGGGCGCAGCAGCAGGTTCAGTGGCATCTCGCCGCTGGGTCGCGACAGGGTCAGGACTTGCAGGTCGTCGAGGCCGCGCGGGCGTTGTTTCAACACAGCCTGGATGGCCTGTTGCAGTGTGCGGTTCTCATGGCCGGCGAAGGCACAGAGCTTGTCGTGCCTGCATTCCAGGCCGTCATGGCTGTCGAACAGGCGCTGGGCGGCACGGTTGCAGCGCATCATCCGGCCGTTCTCGTCGAGGATGGCCGTACCAACCATCAGGCGGTCGATGGTGGCCGCGTAGAGCTGGCGTTCGGCATCCAGTTGATCCACCGCCGAGTGCAGGTCCACCGCCTGTTGCAGGTGCGGTAACAACAGGCGGATCAGGTTGATTTGCGCCGGGGTGAACGCTGCGCTGGCGTGGTCGCGGCAGGCGAACAGCGCGCAGTGCATGCCGGCGGCGGTGCGCATGTTGGCCACCAGCACATCGCGCAGGTCCAGGGGCTGCAGGTAGTTGCGGTAGAAGTCATGGGCCAGCCAGGCCTCTGTGCCGAGCACCTGGTCGGCACTGGCCACCTGGTCTGCGGGCCAGTCGAGGAACGGACAGATCGAATAGAAGTGCTCGCTGTAGGAGGGCTCGCCGGGTAACAGCGCGCCATGCACCGAGGCATTGACGATCAGCCCGGGGCGTTCATGGTCGGGGTTGCGCAGCACCAGGGTGAAGAAGCTGACGGCGAAGCGCTGGCGCAGGGCTTCGAGCAAACTGGCCCAGGGCGTGGGCTCCAGCGTGCCGTGGTAGACCAGTCCGAGCAGGCTGCTGAGCTCGGCCGAGGGGATGTCGATGCTGGCGTGCAGGTCCGGGCAGGTGGAAAAGGGCAGGGTCATGCGCGCCTCTTTGGCTGCGTGGTGTCATGGGCGAGTATCGACCGGGGTCACGGCGGCAAAATCGTCCGTTTGGCCTAGGCGCTGACGGGCGCAGCGCTTACCCAAGGAGCAGGCTGCGCCCGGTAGCCGTTACAGCGCCAGCAGGGCCTCGACTATGCGTTCGGCGGCGGCCTCGGCAGGCTCGTGCCGGGTGTCGATGTGGATGTCCGGCGCCACCGGCGGCTCGTAGGGCGAGTCGATGCCGGTGAAGTTTTTCAGCTCACCGCGCCGGGCCTTGAGGTACAGGCCCTTGGGGTCGCGCTGCTCGGCCAGGGCCAGCGGCGCATCGATGAAGATCTCGAGGAAGTTGCCGTCGCCGGCCAGGCTGCGGGCCATGTCACGCTCGGCCCGGAACGGCGAGATGAACGAGACCAGGGTGATTAGCCCGGCATCGAGCATCAGCCTGGCCACCTCCGAGACCCGACGGATGTTTTCCACCCGGTCGGCTTCGGTAAAGCCCAGGTTGCGGTTCAGGCCGTGGCGCACGTTGTCGCCGTCGAGCAGATAGGTGTGCCGGCCCAGGGCATGCAGCTTGCGCTCGACCAGGTTGGCGATGGTCGATTTGCCCGCACCGGACAAACCGGTAAACCACAGCACCCGCGGCGACTGGCCCTTGAGCGCGGCGTGGGCCTCGCGGTTGACGTCGATGGCCTGCCAGTGCACGTTCTGCGCACGGCGCAAGGCGAAGTGCAGCATGCCGGCGCCGACCGTGCGATTGCTCAGACGGTCGATGACGATGAAGCCCCCGGTATCGCGGTTGTCGGCATAGGCATCGAAGGCGATCGGCCGGTCCAGGTGCAGGTTGCACACGCCAATGCCGTTAAGTTCCAGGGTCTTGGCCGCCAGGTGCTCGAGGCTGTTCACATCGACCCGGTGCTTGAGGTTGGCGCAGCTCATGCCGACGGTGCGGCAACCGATCTTCATCAGGTACGGACGCCCCGGCAACAGGGGCTGTTCGTCCATCCACACCAGGGTCGCTTCGAACTGGTCGGCCACAGCTGGCGGGGCGTCGGCCAGGGCGATCACGTCGCCGCGACTGATATCGATCTCGTCCTTGAGGGTCAGGGTCACGGCCTGGCCGCACACGGCTTGCTGCTGTTCCCCGGCGCTGCCAAGGATGCCGGTGATCTCGCTCTGCTGGCCCGAGGGCAGCACGCGGATACGCTCGCCGACGCGCACGCTGCCGGCCACGACGTTGCCGCAATAGCCACGAAAATCCAGGTTCGGCCGGTTCACCCACTGCACCGGCAGACGGAACGCCGCGTGGCTCTGCCGGTCCTGCTCCAGCGGTACGTCTTCAAGGTAGGCGAGCAGGCTCGGGCCCTGGTACCAGGGCGTGTTGGGGCTGGGCTGGAGCATGTTGTCGCCGCGCAGCGCCGACAGCGGAATGCACTGGATATCCTGCAGGCCTATCTGTGCGGCGAAGGCGCGATACTCGGCTTCGATGCGCTCGAACAATGCCTGGGAGTATTCCACCAGGTCGAGCTTGTTGATCGCCACCACCACCTTGCGGATGCCCAGCAGCGACACCAGGTAACTGTGCCTGCGGGTCTGAGTCAGCAAGCCCTGGCGGGCATCGATGAGGATCACCGCCAGGTCGGCGGTGGACGCGCCTGTGACCATGTTGCGGGTGTACTGTTCGTGGCCGGGGGTGTCGGCGACGATGAACTTACGCTTGTCGGTGGCAAAAAAACGGTAGGCCACATCGATGGTAATGCCTTGCTCGCGCTCGGCGCTCAGGCCGTCCACCAGCAGGGCGAAATCCAGTTCGTCACCCTGGGTGCCGAGCTTTTTCGAGTCGGCTTCGAGCTGGCCCAACTGATCCTCGAACAACACCTTGGATTCATACAGCAGGCGGCCGATCAGGGTGCTCTTGCCGTCGTCGACACTGCCACAGGTGATGAAGCGCAGCAGTTGCTTGTTCTGCTGTTGTTGCAGGTAGGGCGTCAGGTCGCCATTGCGTGCATCGGTGATCGCGTTCATCAGAAATACCCCTCTTGTTTCTTCTTCTCCATGGAGCCCGCCGAGTCGCTGTCGATCAGGCGGCCCTGGCGTTCCGAGGTGCGGCTGACCAGCATCTCGCCGATGATCGCCGGCAGGTTGTCGGCGTCACTGTCGATGGCGCCGGTCAACGGATAGCAGCCAAGCGTGCGGAAGCGCACCTTGCGCAGCTCCGGGGTTTCTCCGGGCAGCAGCGGCAGGCGTTCGTCGTCGACCATGATCAGCGTGCCGTCACGGCGCACCACCGGGCGCTCCTTGGCGAAGTACAAGGGCACGATGGGGATCTGTTCCAGGTAGATGTATTGCCAGATATCCAGCTCGGTCCAGTTCGACAGCGGGAACACCCGCAGGCTTTCACCCTTGCGCTTGCGGGTGTTGTACAGGCGCCAGAGCTCCGGGCGCTGCTGCTTGGGGTCCCAGCGGTGCTGCTCGGAGCGCAGGGAAAACACCCGCTCCTTGGCCCGCGACTTTTCTTCGTCACGCCGGGCACCGCCGAACGCGGCATCGAAACCGTAGTGGTCCAGGGCCTGCTTCAGGCCCTGGGTCTTCCACACATCGGTGTGCACGGCCGAGCCGTGGATGAAGGGGTCGATGGCGTTTTCCACGCCTTCGGGGTTGATGTGCACCAGCAGTTCCAGGCCCAGGCGTTCGGCGGTCTGGTCGCGAAAGGCGATCATTTCGCGAAACTTCCAAGTGGTGTCCACGTGCAGCAGGGGGAAGGGCGGCTTGCCCGGGGCGAAGGCCTTCATCGCCAGGTGCAGCATGACCGCGCTGTCCTTGCCGATGGAGTAGAGCATCACCGGGTTCTCACACTCGGCCACCACTTCGCGGATGATCTGGATGCTTTCCGCTTCCAGCCATTGCAGATGAGTCAACATCGGATACCTCCTCGAGTTCTGCCGGGATTGGCGCCGGCTGAACACCACGGTAGGTAAAGCACCGCCGGTGCCTCTTCGTCTGCTCGGACGAAGAAGCGCCGACAGCTGAAGGTCACGCGACGGACGCGTACAGCGTCTCGGCACGGATCTTGAGCGCGTGGGCCACGGCATCGAACCCTTGTTTGACCCAAGCGCCGTGATTGGTCATGACCTGGTCGGCGGTGGCGCCGAGGAACTGGTCGGTGGTGTGGTAGCGGCAACGGGCCGCGCCAGTGTGCTCGATGTGCTGCTCGCGGCGGGCAGCGTCGGGATTGCCGGCGTTGGCATACATCTCCCAGGCGAGCAGCCGGTGGGGCTCGAAGTCCGCCAGGTACTCGATCACGTGCAGCAGTTCGCCCGGCCGCCCCGGGTTGGGCAGGAACAGATTGACCGGCTCGCCAAGCACCAGGCTCGACTCGACCTTGACCGTGTAAGGGTTCCACTGCGGGTAGGCAGGCAGGTCGATGAGGATTGCCCAGACCAGTTCGGCCGGGGCGGCGATGTCCACGGTCAGCGAACGGACCAGGTTTTTTTCTGCGTTCATGGGTGGCTCCTGTGAGGATGACTGCGCGCCACGGACGGTGGCGCCAGTGAGCCCTGGGCTCAGGCGCGATCCTCACCGCTTGTACCCGGCGGCTCCTCGTCTGCCCGGACTAGATCGGGCGTTTAGTCCGCACGGACGAAGAACCGTTGCCGCGCTTCTCCCTAAGGTCATGTGCAGCGGCGGGCCCTCCGCCGGCAGAGGAGACTGACATGGCAACAGACACCCCCCAACAGGAGGTCATCAGCGGTGAGACCTGGACCCGGTTTTGCGAGCAGCTGCGCCGCAGCGGCGAACAGATACTGCGTGCCGAAGCCCCGGCCGACGAGCAGACCCGCGCCGAAGGCTTTCGCTACCTCACCCGCTTGCTGCGCATCGCCCTGGAGATGCACCTGGAATTCGCCGACCCCGACTTCCCCGGTTTCATCACCCCCTCCCATGAAACCGCCAAGATCGGCGCCGACAACCCCGACAACCTGTACCGCTATGCACGCCTGAACGGCGAGCAGGAATACCGGGTCAGCGGCCAGCGCGGCAGTGTCGCCTATCTGAGCTTCGGCTCGCAGAAGGGGGGGTACGAGACTGACGGCAAGATGATCCAGACCGGCTTTATCGACGCCGGGCAACTGCTACTGGATGCCGAGGGCAACTTCGAGATCATCCTCAGCCAGCGCCCGCCGGCCAGCGGCAACTGGCTTCCTCTTGAGCCGCAGAGCAACGCGCTGATCGTGCGCCAGACCTTTCTCGATCGCAGCAGCGAGCAGCCGGCGCAACTGCGCATCGAGCGCCTGCAGGCCAGCCAGGCACCCGTGCCGCTGGACGCCGTAGGCCTGCAACAAAGCCTGCAGCGGGTCGGCAGTTTCGTCGAGAACACCGCGCGCTTGTTCGCCGACTGGGCCCAGGGTTACCAGCAGCACAGCAACCAGCTGCCGCCTGCCGACCAGGCGCTGTGCCAGGCCGTGGGCGGCGACCCCAACATCTTCTACTACCACTCCTGCTGGGCGCTGGCCGACGACGAAGCGCTGCTGATCGAGGTCGACCAGGTGCCGGCCTGCGACTTCTGGAACCTGCAGATCAACAACTACTGGATGGAGTCGCTCGACTACCGCTACCACCGCATCTGCCTGAACAAGCATTCGGCGCAGCTTGCGGCGGACGGCAGCCTGCGCATGGTCCTCAGCCACCGTGACCCGGGCCTGGCCAACTGGCTGGAAACCGCCGGCCATCCCCACGGCACCCTGTGCCTGCGCTGGGTCGGCGCCAGGCAACCGGTTCACCCGACCACCCGCGTGGTCAAACTCAATGACCTCAAGGAGCTGGCATTATGAGCGGCAACGATTTTTCTCCGGACCTGCTGCTGGCCGAAGCCAGTGCTCGCGCAGGTGGCCTTGAGGATTTCGGCCCGGGCGATTTCCGCCAGGGCCTTCAGGTACTGGCGCAGTCCCTGGAGCAGGAAGCGAGGTTATCGTCCCAGGGGCGTGCGCTATTGCGCGAGAAGCTGCTGGTGCAACTGGTCAACCGACTGGTGATCGAAGACCACTGTCGACGCTTCCCGGAAATCCTCGAACTGCAAATCAACGACCCGTTGGTGATCGTCGGCCTGCCACGCACCGGCACCACGCTGCTGCAACGCACCCTGGCGGTGGACCCGCAGTTCAGCAAGGCACAGTGGTGGGAAACCCGTTACCCGGCGCCCCTCGGCGGGGAGACCCTGGAGCAGCCGTTGCAGCGCCTCGACCGGGCGCGCGCCGAAGTGGCGGCGATGATCGAGTTCCTTCCGCAGTTGCTGGCCATCCACCCACTGGACGCCGAGCAGCCCGACGAAGAGTTCATGTTGATGGAGCACTCGTTCCTCTGCGCCATGGACTCCTACGTCAACGTCCCCAGCTACACCGCCTGGCTCGACCGGCAGGACCAGACCCAGGTCTACCGTTACCTCAAGCGCTGCCTGCAGTTCCTGCAATGGCAGCAGGCACGCCGTGGCATCGCCCCCGGCCGGCGCTGGTTGCTCAAGAGCCCGCAGCACCTGCATACCCTGGAGCTGTTGTTCGACGTGTTCCCCGGGGCGCAGGTGGTGCTCACCCATCGCGAACCGGCCAGGACCATTCCCTCGCTGGCCAGCTTCATCCACACCCTGTGGCAGCTGTACAGCGACCAGGCCGATGCCGAAGCCGTCGGCGAGCAGTGGAACCGGCGCATGGCGCGGGCCTTGCGCCATGCCATGACGGTGCGTGACGGCATGCCGGCCGAGCGCTTTCTTGATGTGCAGTTCGAAGACACCCTGGCCGCGCCCCAGGCAGTGGTCGAACGCATCTATCGCTTCGCCGGCCTTGAATGCACGCCAAAAGTTCAGGCAGCCATGGGCCAATGGTTGTCCGCCAACGGTCGGGAAAAACGCGCTGCCCATCACTACAGCCCTGACCAGTTCGGCCTCAGCGACGCGCTGTTGCAACGTGACTACGCCGAATACCGTGCCCGGCATCTGCAAGCCTGAGCCTGTCCCAAAACAATAAGAGGATTCATCCCATGCTGCTTAAAGACAAAGTCGTGATGGTCTCGGGCGTCGGCCCCGGGCTGGGCATCAAACTGGCCCTGGAGGCCGCGCGCGAAGGGGCGCGGGCCGTGGCCATCGGCGCCCGCGACATGGGTCGCCTGCTTGAGGCGCAACAGCGCATCAAGGCGGTCGCCGGGCATTGCGAGGTGCTGTGCGTGGCCACCGACATCACCGATGTGCAGGCCTGCAATCGTTTCGCCGAAGCCACCCTCGAGCAATTCGGCCGTATCGATGCGCTGATCAACAGCGCCTTTTCCCATGGCGGTTTCCAGGCGGTGGGCGAGGCGGACAACGACCCGCTGCGCGAGGCGCTGGAGGTCAACCTGCTGGGTTCGCTGAACATGAGCCGCGCGGTGCTGGCGACAATGCGCGCGCAGGGCGCGGGAGCAATCGTGATGATCAACACCTTGGGCGTGCGCAAGCCGTATCAGGGTGGGGCGGCCTATGCCGCGTCGAAAAGCGCCCTGGCGGCTAGCGTGCGCTACCTGGCCAGCGAGCAGGCGGCCCACGGTCTGCGGGTCAACGCTCTGGCCTGTGGCTGGATGTGGGGCGAGCCGGTGCAGGCTCTGGTACGCCAGACCGCTGCCGCCCGGGGTGTCAGCGAAGAGCAGGTGCGCGCCGAGTTCAGTGTCGGCATCCCCGGTGGGCGCATGCGCAGCGACGAGGAGTGCGCCCGCGCTGCGTTGTTTCTGGCATCGGACTACGCCAGTGCGATCAATGGTGCGCAGCTCGATGCCAACGGCGGCGAAGTCATGTACTGAGGAGCAGGGCAGATGAACACAATCGATCACTGCGCCTTCAACGGCGATGCCGACGGTCTGTGCGCCCTTCAGCAGTTGCGCCTGGCCGGCGAACTGAGCCCGCAGGTGCGACTGGTCAGTGGGGTCAAGCGCGACATCGAGCTGTTGCGCCGGGTCCAGGCCGGGCCCGGCGAGCGGGTCACGGTGCTGGACGTGGCCCACGAGCAGAACCGCGAGGCCACCCGGCGCCTGCTCGACGGCGGCGCCCGGGTACGCTACTTCGACCACCACTTTGCCGGCGAACTGCCGGGGCACCCGGCATTCGAGTGCTTCATCGACACGGCCGCCCAGGTGTGCACCAGCCTGCTGGTCAACACCTACCTGGACGGGCGTCATCACCGCTGGGCGGTGGCCGCCGCCTTTGGTGACGGCCTGACCGGCCCGGCCCGGGCGCTGGCGGTGCAGCATGGCCTGGCCAACGATGAGATGCAGGCCCTGGAGGAGCTGGGCCTGCTGCTCAACTACAACGCCTATGGCGACAGCCTGTCGGACCTGTACTTCGATCCGCTGGCGCTGGCCGCCGAGCTGCTGCCTTACCACGACCCGCTGGACTTCATCCGCCACAGCACAAGCTTCACCACCCTGCGCATCGGCCACGCCGCCGACATGGCTGCTGCCACAGGCCTTGAACCCTGGCACGAGGGGCGAGGCGCGCAGCTATACCGCCTGCCCGCGCAACCCTGGGCGCGGCGGGTCAGTGGTGTGCTGGCCAACCAGCTGGCGGCCGGTGCGCCGCGCAAGGCGATCGGCTTGCTCAGCGCCAGGGCGGACGGTGACTGGGCGTTCAGTCTGCGGGTACCGGAAGAGGCCGGGCTGGCGGCGGATGCCTTCTGCCGGCAGTTTCCCACAGGGGGCGGGCGCAAGCGTGCTGCCGGGATCAATCGCCTGGCCGACGCGCAATTGAAGGAAGTCGCTGCACGCCTGCTCGATTGTTATCGCTGAGCCAAGAGCAACGCCCCGAACGGATCGGTCGGGGTGTTGCTTGCCACCAAGCGTCAGCGGTGCAAGCGCCTGGACCGCTGGATCCAATATAGCTTGAACGCAGTCTTATATTCCATAAATGAAGTACAAAGTATTTTTATAGTGCGTTTTAATCTATTCAGTATTTTGAATCGATTGGAGCACTTGTCTGTGAACACTAAGGCGCTTTTACCTTTTGGCTTGGCATTACTGGCTACCTGCTCGACGGCTTTCGCGGGCGCCACGCTGGATCGCGTAACCAGCAGCGGGGAGCTGACCGGCGTTCTGATGGAAAGCTATCCGCCATTCTCCTTTCTCAATGAACAGAACCAACTGGACGGGTTTGACGTGGATGTCGCCAAGGCCGTTGCGCAACGGCTAGGGGTGAAGCTGAAGTTGCAGACACCGTCCTGGGATGTCATCGCTGCCGGACACTGGAACGGACGATATGACATCTGCGTCTGCTCGATGACCCCAAGCAAGGCACGGGCCGAAGTGTTCGACTTTCCGGTGGAGTATTACCAGTCACCGGCCGTGATCGTGGTGAATGCCAAAGACAAGGACATTGTCACGGGCAAGGATCTGTCAGGTAAAAAAGTCGGTGTGATCAGTGCGTCGACCTATGAAGCCTATTTGAACAAGGATCTGGTGATCGAGGGCGCCGAGGATAAGCCGTTGAGCTATCCATTCGAAAGCGTCCAGGTCGCGCCATACGACAACGAAACGGTAGCCTTCCAGGATCTGGCCTTGGGCACGGGCGTGCGTCTGGATGCCATGGTCACCAACCTCATCACCGCTCGCGAACGCATCGCCCAGGATCCTCGCTTCAAAATTGCCGGCGACACGCTGTATGCGGAGCCCAACGTGGTAGCGATCGAAAAGGGTGATCCGCAATGGAATGCCAAAGTCACTGAGGTCGTCACCCAGCTCAAGGCCGACGGCACGTTAAGCAAGATTTCACAGAAGTGGATCGGTGCCGATATCAGCCAATGACAGCCCTTAATCCACACCCGGCCAAGGCGGCTGTCGCCGTCGAAACCGAGACGCGTCGTTTCAGCCAGCTATTTGGTTTTCGCACTCGCCTGTATTTGACCTGGGCAGTGCTGTTCGGCCTGTGCGTCTTGTTTTTCATGAGCTTCGATCTGAAGTTCTCGATCATTGTGCAGAAGTTGCCCAATCTGGTCGGCCTGCATTTGGGGCCTGACGGTTTCTTGCAAGGCGCCGCGCTGACGCTGTTCTTGTGCTTCTGCTCGATCTGGCTTTCGTTGCTCCTTGGCTTCGTGACGGCGCTGTCGCGCCTGTCTCGCAGTGCAGTGGCGTTCGGCATTGCCAGTTTCTATGCGTCCTTTTTTCGCGGTACTCCACTGCTGATCCAGATCCTGCTGATCTACCTGGGGCTGCCGCAGTTGGGTGTGGTTCCGGGCGCCATCAGCGCGGGGATCATTGCGCTGTCGCTCAATTACGGTGCCTACCTCAGCGAGATTTTTCGTGCCGGCATCATGGCTGTTGCACCCGGGCAGCGCGAAGCGGCGATGGCCCTGGGTCTGAAGCCTGCGGCAACGTTTCTGCATATTGTCCTGCCGCAAGCCATGCGCACGATCATTCCCCCGACAACCAGTCAGTTCATTTCAATGCTCAAGGACTCTTCGTTGATATCGGTGATGGGGGTCTGGGAAGTGATGTTCCTCGCGCAGTCGTACGGTCGCTCGTCCTACCGCTACATCGAAATGCTCACCACCGCAGCCGTTATCTATTGGCTCCTGTCCATTGGCCTGGAGTTGATACAGAACCGACTTGAACGCCACTACGGCAAAGGCTTCAAGCACCAGCGCTGACCCACCCGTTTAATGACTTTTTACAGGTACTACGATGTCCGATCCAAAACCTCTGTTGTTTGCGTTATACGAGCAAGCCAGTGTTGGCTGTGGCGGCGCACCGAGCCTCTGGACGCACCCGGCTGACGAGCGACTGACCATCAACTCCCTGGGCTATTGGTCGAACCTGGCACGCATCGCCGACCAGGCTCATCTCGACATGTTGTTTTTTGGTGATGTGCTGGGTTTCTACGATGTGTTTGGCGGTAATGCCGACGCGGCCATGAAGTGGGCGGTGGAAGCACCGGCCAACGATCCGTTGATGATCATTCCGGCATTGGCCGCCGTGACGGAAAACCTCGCCTTCGGCGTGACTGTCACCACCAGTTACGAGCATCCTTTTACCCATGCCCGGCGTTTCAGCACGCTGGATCACCTGACCAATGGCCGGGTCGGCTGGAACATCGTCACCTCCTACCTGACCAGTGCCGCTCGCAACTTCGGTCTGGAGCAGATGATCAAGCACGATGATCGCTATGAACGCGCAGATGAATTTCTCGATGTGGTCTACAAGCTCTGGGAAGGCAGCTGGGCAAATGACGCCGTGGTGGCCGACAAGTCTCGCCAGGTCTATGCCAGGGGCGATCGCGTGCGACCGATCAATCATGTCGGCGAGCATTACCGGGTGGCCGGGCCGCATTTGACGTCCCCGTCACCACAACGCACACCCTTGCTGATCCAGGCCGGTTGGTCAGGCCGTGGTCGCGAGTTCGCGGCCAAGCACGCCGAACTGATTTTCATCGCCAAGTCCAACCCGCTGGAGATTCGCCAGGGACTGGAAGATATATGGACGCAGGCCAGGGCACGGGGGCGTCACGCAGAAGATGTTAAATCACTGACGGTACTGCGCATCGTCACGGCCAGGACCGAGATCGAAGCCCAGCGCAAATATGACGAACTGCAAAGCAACTATCACTTGCAGGCGCAACTGGTGAGCTACGCCGGTGATACCGGTATCGACATCAGCCGCTACGCAGACAGCGACGCGTTGTCCACTCACACCGAAGGCATGACCTCTTATGTGATGCGGCCTGATGGCAGTGGCAAGCCCTTGACCGCCGGCGATGTCAAACAGCGCTTTGCCAACGTCACCCGGGGCAGTGATCTGATTCTGGTGGGAACGCCGCAACAAGTGGCCGACCGGATCGAAGAGCACGCCCGTATTTCCGGCACCAGCGGCTACATGCTCAACCCGCTGATCAGCCCGGGCAGCCTTGAGGACTTCGTTGAGCTGGTCATTCCTGAACTGCAAAAGCGCGGCTTGTATCGCACCCAGCCGCAGAGCGGTACCTTCCGTTCGCGGTTACGGGACGATGGCGCTAGCCATTTACCGGATTCGGCTTACGGCGCCTCGTTCCGCTTTGATAAAGGTTTTTAGGACGGGACAATGTCCTGATCAGAAGTATTTGAGCCAGCTGATATCGCGACGGCGTGCCTTCAATGTCGCGAACCAGCGCACGGGTAAATACAGGGATAAAGCCAAGAGCACCGCCGTCAGCCACACAGCCCAAATGCTGTTGAAACCGAAAAAAGTGCCCTGGTTCAATCCGAACAACGCCACGCTGACCAGATACAGCGCCTTGAGTAGGTAAAGGTGGAGCAAGTAGAAGAACATCGGCGCCGCGCCAAAGACTGCCAAAGCATTGACCCACTTGCGTTGTCGGGCCCGTTCCAGGGTACGAAGCAGTAACAGGCCCACTCCCAGCGTCAGCGAAAGGAACAGCAGGGAAGGTGGGTATTTTGTAATGTTGAAGAAACTCATCAGGGTTTGCGTGAGGCCTTCATGGGCGACCCAATGCGCCTCGCCATAACCATCGACGGCTCGCAGTGCGACAAATCCGACCAATGTCCCGACCCCTGTAAATAGCAGAGTATGTTGACGCTTCGCGGCCAAAACCTGGCCGGCAAACCAGGGGCCGATACTGTATCCAAGGGCGATCACACCGATCCACGGCAGTACAGGATAAGAGGTACGCAGACGCAAGCCGTCGGAGAATTCGATCCAGCCGCGATCATGCAGAATCGCCCAAGGTATATGCATGGGCGAGCCTGTCGCGAAGTGAACATTATCCAACAGGTTGTGCCCGGCCACGATCACCAGGCCCAGGCAGCACAGAACGGGCCTGGGTAACCAAACCAGTCCGGCCAGGGCAATCATGCAGATGCCAATGGCCCAGATCACTTGCATGTAGATTGCCGTAGGCGGGAACTGAAAGGTCCAGGCGAAATTCACCAGGGTGAACTCCAGCAGTACCAGGAACAGACCGCGCTTGAACAAAAAGGCTGACACATCGCCCTTGCCCTGGTGCTTTTGGCCATACAGGTAAGCGGACAGTCCGGTGAGCAGTATGAAGACCGGCGCACACAAATGAGCAAGTGTGCGGCTGAAAAATAGCGCCGGCTCAGTGGATTCGATGTCCATCGGGTCTGTTACCTGACGGTGCAAAAAGAACGTTTCGCGCACGTGATCCAACAGCATCAGGAGGATTACCAATCCCCTCAGGGCATCAATGGACAGCAGGCGTTGGTTCAAGCTTGTGATGGGCGGGATGTGGGTAGAAGTTGTCATCGAATGTCGCAAGCAGGGAGTGGATGGCTCTGCCAGTGGCGACTGACAGCTTATAGTTTTATAGGATATAACATAACATCTATGTCTGCTTCGTGGGCATTCGCATGGGGTGGCTAATTCGGTGTCATCGGCACTTCGAGGGGGACGGCGTTTGCATATTGCCTTCAACGCCGACGAGGAGGGCGCAAGCGGGGCGCTCGTATCTCGTCGACGTTTTTAAGCTGCTGGGCATCGCACTAGCGACGATAGTAGCGGCGATCGTCCTCGTATCGGTACCGCATGGCCCGATCCTGATGGCGTTCCCAATCACGATGGCGTTCTGCTTCTCGGCGGGCTTGTTCTCTGCGCCAGTTATCTCTATGCCAGTCGTCTCGGCGCCAATCGTCTCTACGAGAGTGCCAGCGGCCGTCATGCCAGTATCGGTCTTCATGGGCAAGCAACGGCCCTGGCTGCTTGTCGGCCATACTGGCCAAGGTCGGCCAAGGGTTGGCGGCAGCCTGGACCGGAGACTGAACTGCTGTGACTTCAGGTGCCAAAACAGGGGTTGAGGTCTTCATCTGTGTAGCTGATGCCGAGCCCACTGCCGCGAACGCGAACAGGCCGAAGAGCACCATCCGTGGGTCATGGAATTTCATGCGCGAAGACAACCTCTGATTGATATTTGGACGTGTGGCCATCCGGCTGCGGGAAGCTTGCGGGTTCGCGCTTAACGATCGGATGTGCCTATCCACATAGACCGATAAACAGGAAAAAGTTCTAGGGGGGCGCTGTTTAAATAGCCTACGACATAAGGGGGCGGCCCCTTTGAGGATTGCTATCTCGATGTCCGCTCATGGCTGATTGCTGCCTGTCACGACCGGTTGAATCCACTACCCATAGCAGTCAATCACCCAAGGCGCTACGCTCGCAGGCACGCTCCTTCAGGTACTGACAATTACGACATGAAACGCATACTTGATCGTTTACGCGGCTGGGCCAGAAAGCTAAAACGGCAAACCATGGTTCTCTGGTTTTGCTATCAGCATCCGCAGACACCTTGGTTACCCAAATGGATTTCGGTTTTTGTCGTGGCGTATGCGCTGAGTCCAATCGACCTCATTCCTGATTTCATTCCTGTGCTTGGATACTTGGACGACGTGATCATCTTGCCGCTTGGCATTCTGCTCGCTATTCGCTTGATGCCTGTGCAGGTGCTCGAGGAGTGTCAGGTCAAAGCGAGTGAGTGGGAGAAAAGCCAAGTGAGGCCGCCAGCGAACAGGTTTGCTGCGGTAATCGTTGTATTTGTTTGGTTCGTTGCTGCGGGGATTTTGGGGGCTTACTTTCTTTGAATAGAAGTCGCGTCCCCATGACCGCTTCTGGCCGATTGGTGCCTATCGCGAAGGGTCACAAACGCCTCATTGCAGAGAATTGCCTTCGCAACAATTAGCCAAATGACGATCACAGTCACTAATGTAGAAAGCCCAGCGCTAGGCTGGGCTTCGGTTGGCGAGTTTCCTCACATCTGCGGAGGCCAGTTATGTGATTCACTTTGGCACTCCTTGCACCAAGCGTAGAGCGCGTCATACATGATCAGACCGTGTGCCAGCATTTCATGGTCGTCGGCAAAGCACCGCGATAACCCTAGTGAAATCGCGTACAGCCCAGCCGATTGTGGGGTCATCTCCAGGTGTGAGGTGTCAGCGCCACGCACGATCTTGGCCAGATAGTGCAAGGCTGGTTCACTGAGGTGGTACTTTTTCAGGAACGCATCGAAACTGCACAATTCGCCCAAATGAGTCAGCTCTACGCCGGGAATGTCGTAGGGTGCAGCGTCTTTCTCCGCTGCAACCCGCAGCACATCAGCGCTGGGCACGTATAGAAACTCGGGCTGTGGATCTATGAAACGGGTGATTAACCAAGGACAGGCAATACGGTCAATCTTGGGTCGTTCACGGGTAACCCACCTCATGAGACACCTCCTGCCTAATTCAGTAGGCTGGGTGATCAGGCGAGCCCAATGCCCGCCAGAGATTGCTAATCAACGGGTGTTTTCTAGCGCAGTAGATACACTGCCAAGCCGACGAGCGCACAGCCCATCAATACCTGGATGACGCCCCTCTTGAAGCGAAACAGGGCAACCGCGGCGGCAATCGCGATCAACGCTGAAGGCCAGTTGAGGTTACCGCTGAAGCCCTTTGGCCAAAGCACGTGATAGCCGAAGAAACACGCCAGATTGAGGATCACGCCAACCACTGCGGCGGTTATGGCGGTAAGCGGTGCCGTGAATTTGAGTTCGTTGTGGGTCGACTCTACCAGCGGGCCACCCGCGAGGATGAACAGGAACGAAGGCAGGAAGGTGAACCATGTCACCAAGGCTGCCGCGATAGCGCCAGCCAGAAACAACTGATCGGCCCCGAAAACTTGCGAGACATAGGCTCCGACAAAACCCACGAAGGCCACCACCATGATTAGCGGCCCAGGTGTGGTTTCCCCCAGAGCCAAGCCGTCAATCATCTGAGTCGGGGTTAGCCAACCATATTGACCTACCGCGCCTTGGTAGACATACGGGAGCACAGCGTAGGCTCCACCAAAGGTCAGCAACGCCGCCTTGGTAAAGAACCAGCCCATCTGGGTCAAGGTGCCTTCCCAGCCAAAGAGGGCGGTCAGTATTCCCATCGGCAATGCCCATAACGCCAAGCCGATCAGAGCGAGCAACGTCAGTTTCAACCAACTGAACCGGGCATGCTCAGGGGACGGCGTGTCGTCATCGATCAAGGCTGGGCCAAAGGACTTTTTCGTAGCGCTGTGGCCCCCCGCTCTGAACTTCTCGGGCGCCAGACGTCCGCCGACATAACCGATCAATGCAGCTCCCAGCACAATCAATGGGAACGGCACATTGAACGTGAAGATCGCGGTAAACGACGCCGCCGCTATCACCCACAGCCAATTATTTTTCAGCGCCCGTGAGCCGATCCTATGGGCCGCCTGCACGACGATGGCTGTTACGGCGGGCTTGATCCCATAGAAGAGCCCTGCCACCACAGGCACTTCACCGAAGGCGATGTACATCCACGACAGAGCGATCAGGATGAACAATGAGGGCAGGACAAACAGTCCCCCCGCAATCACTCCACCCCAGGTTCTATGCATCAGCCAACCGATGTAGGTTGCCAATTGCTGGGCCTCCGGCCCAGGCAGCAACATGCAGTAATTGAGGGCATGCAGGAAGCGACGCTCGGAGATCCAGCGCCGCCGCTCTACCAGTTCCTGGTGCATGATCGAAATTTGTCCCGCTGGCCCACCGAAGCTAATAAAGCCGAGCTTAAGCCAGAACCAGAATGCCTCACGCAAACTGATCGGTTCAGGTTTCGACAGATCCACTTCAATCGTTGATGCCGAAACCTTATTCATTAGGTTGTTCCTCTTTCACGAATCCGGCGAGCAGGCCGTCGAAGATGGCGCTTGCAGCTGTCAGCAAATGGTCGTCGTGGGTAATGGTTTCACGTAGTCCTGCCAGCACGCGTTCGATGCCGGCAGCCTCTACCGGCTGAATGCCTCCGACATCGAGGTAATGCACCAAAGCCGCAATGCGGTTCAGGCCGGACTCTTGAAGCTCAAAACTGGCTTGCAAGGTTTCGAAGCTCACGCGGTTACCGACATGGCTGAAAGCGGCGTCATCGAAGTCGAAGCCCAACACATCGGCCGGACAGTCCTGTGGAGTGTCCAACCAGAGGATCTGAGCGTCAGGGTCAATGAAGCGACGGATTAACCAGGCACAGGCCAGGCGGTCAACCCAAGGACGCTTGCGGGTTGCCCAAACACGCCCCTGAAAATCGCCACGATTGAGTGCTGTTATGGGGTGGTTACGGCTGTGTGGTTCGTCAGGAAACAAGGCTCTGCTGACGGCAATTTCAAGTGCTTGCAAGGCGACGTCAATCTGCTGCTTCGGCTTACCTGGGAAGTAATCGATGTTGGTCAACTGGTCGTAGGTTTTGCGCAATTTGCGAACCTGTTTCGTGGTGGCCAATGCGTTTTCAGGATTGAGCCGTCCACGGCATTCTTCGATCTCTGCGTTTAGTTTGCTGTAGTCATCGCTACGGTCGAACAACTCGACAAAACGCTCACCGTTAGGATCTATGACAGGCAGGATAAATACGGTCCCGTTGATGGCCAGGATGTCGCGCTCGACAACTGCGAGCGCTTCACGACAGACACTGGTATCGGGCAACAGATAGGCGCCATCACGCAGAACCGCCGCACCAGCAGCTTTCAGAGCACGCCAGGCTCGCATGCGTTCGGTGGCATTCGCTGTGGGTAAGCCGAGAATCAGTGCCAGCCAGGTTTTCATGTAGAGATCGCTATTTATTTTGTAGTAAAAGCTACATTACCCCTGATCTTAGTGTTTGAAAACCCGTCTTTCAGAAACAGGATTTCTGCGAGGCTAGCTGGAGGGGGGAGCTATGAGTGCAAGCAGCATCAATTGATGCGTTCTGATGCAAACCGTGTCAGAAAGGCGTTTCTCATTCTTTAGACGGCAATAGTGAATGGCCGATCACTGCCCGTCACCTTAAGTGATGCCTCTCATTTGCCATCACTGTGTCCACTGTCTGCCCCGATGACGTTTTCTGTCGAAGACGACTCTCCGGCAGATCGTCGATGGCACATTGCCGGCTGTGAGAGGCTGAGCTGTATCCGCCTACCCTGAGCGCCAGATATCGAACTGTAACGGCCCGAGGCTTGACGTCGGGACGGAGCGTTGATGTCGACCATCTATTGAATTGAGACGATCGTCCTGAGTGACGTCAATCATTTGTATCGGAATGATATGTATTTACTTACAAAAGATAATCGTTATTATTCGCGCCATAATTCACACAAAGGTGTCCATGGTGGCTCGATCGCGCATTTACCCAGCCTCTCTGTCGTTGCTGGGCGTTCTGGTTGTACCTGATTTACAGGCAGAAACGGGGTCTGCCCTGACTCTACCGGCAACCGCTGTGAACAGTGAGTACAACGAGCAGAGCTACATGTCGACCGAGAGCAGGAGCGCGCTGAAGATCGATGCTCCGCTACGGGATATCCCGCAAACCGTCAACGTGGTTCCCCAGAGCGTCATCAAGGATCAGGGGGCTCAGTCGATGGAAGACGTGCTGAAGAATGTCCCCGGTATCGGCCTGTCCAATGGGGACGGCCAGCGCGACCAGGTGACCATCCGTGGTTTCAGTGCCATTGGCGACATGTACATCGACGGCATTCGCGACGATGCGCTGTACTTCCGGGATCTGTCCAACGTCGAGCGGGTGGAAGTGATCAAGGGGCCGGCCGCAGTGCTCTATGGCCGAGGCTCTTCGGGGGGGCTGATCAACAGCATCAGCAAGACCCCCAACTTCGCACCCAGGCAGGAGGTCGGCGTCAGTGTCGACAGCGAGGGCAAGAAACGCACTCAGTTCGATGCCGGTTGGGCCGATCAGCAGCACGGCGATAAAGCCTTTCGTGTGACAGGTGCGCTGGAGAACAGCGACACCTTCCGGGATGACGGCTACATCGACCGCAAGGCCATCGCGCCTTCGGCCTACTTCAAGCTCTCGGATGATCTGGAACTGAACCTGGGCGCTAACTATCTGTATGACAAGCGCCTGATCGACTTCGGCATTCCGGCACGAGGCGACCGACCGGTCGATGTGGACCGCGACAAGCGCTTTGGCGCCGCCGACCCGGATGATGACTACACCCGCAGCGAAGTGTTCTCGTTCACGGCAGGTGTCGACTACCGGATCAACGACGATTTCAGCCTGAGCAATACCAGTCGCTACTACCACTACGACCTGGATCGCAACAACACACTCGCTGACACCAGCCCGACACGTTTCGTCACCGCCCCCAATGGTGAACTGCTGGTAAAACTCAACCGCGGCAACGTGCAGCGCAAGGAAGACGGCTGGTTCAACCAGACCGAACTCAACCAGCGCGTCGTGCTTGCCGGGATGAACCATAACCTGCTCTATGGTGTGGAGCTGGGGCGCCAGGTGAAGGACCAGTCAAGTTTCAGCCAATCCAATGTGGCCAGGGTGCCGGTGTACCGCGATGCCCTGGTCGACGTGCCGTTCCAGGCCAACCGGCAAACCGCCAAGGGTACCAACACCCAGGACACCGCCGGCTTCTACATACAGGACCTGATCGAACTGGCGCCACAGTGGAAGGCACTAGTGGGAGTGCGTTACGACGTGTTCGACCAGGAGTACGCCGATGACCTGACGCATAGCGAGCTGTCGCGCACCGATACAACCTGGAGCCCGCGAGTCGGTCTGGTCTACCAGCCTGATCAAGTGCAGTCCTATTACGTCTCGGTGAGCCGTTCCTACCAACCTTCCGCCGAGATGTTCGCCCTGAGTACGACCAACCAGGATCTTGAACCAGAGGAGACCACCAACTTCGAGATCGGCGGCAAGTGGGACCTGCTCGACAATCGCCTGGCGTTGACGGCGGCGCTGTTCCGCCTGGAACGCACCAATATGAAAACCAGCGATCCGGCGAACCCGACCAAACTGGTGCTTGCCGGTGAGCAGCGCACCGATGGCCTTGAGCTGACCGCCAGCGGGCAGTTGAGTGACAAATGGCAGGTCTATGCCGGTTACGCCTATCTGGATGCCGAGATCACCAAGTCCAACAGCTTTACCAACGGTGTCGCCAACGAAGGCCAGGTACCCACCTTGACGCCGCGCCACAGCGCCAACCTGTGGTTGGTGCGTTCGCTGACGCAAACCTGGCGTGTGGGCATGGGGGCCAACTATGTCGATGATCGCTATACCGCGCTGGATAACAATGTGGTCATGCCGGCTTATACAACCGTGGACGCCGCGCTGCTGTACAACGAGCCGAAATGGGACATGGCCCTGCGTCTGCGCAACGTTTTCGACAAGGACTATTACGCTTCGGCGCATGGTTCGGTGGATCTGATCACGCCCGGTGCCCCACGGACGCTGGAGCTGAGCACCAACTATCGCTTCTGAGTACAGACCTGAAGAACAGGCGCCCGGCATAGTCGGGCGTTCATAGGGGGGCTTTCAAAAAGCGCTGTTCATGATCAGGATCCGGCAACAGGCAGGTGTCGTACTTCCCGAAGAGCCGATAACGATTAAGCGCAATGCGGTCGTATGCCCAATCTCGAAGTTTGCGAGGGAAGATGCGCAGCAGATTCACCGGGCGCCAGCGTGCGGGAAACTGGGCGATGACTTCGAAAAAAGCTTGCGAACGCTCCCAGTAGTGTCGGTCGCGGATCACCGCCATGGTGTGGAATTGATCCATGGGCAAACCTGCCCACGCGAGCAGAGCCTGCCCCTCGGGTGACTGAACCGCCGCCAGCCGCAGGCGCCGCTGGCGGTCATGGCGAATCAAGAACCTCACCCAGCCATTGCATAGCTTGCAGACACCGTCGAACAAGACCACCGTCTCTCCTGGTTTGAGCAGGGGCGCAGGTGAGGGGCGGATTTGCGAGGCTGGCATTCGAGGCTCGAGGTCGCACATTTCAGTTAGCCGGGGGGCGCGCTAAACAGATCAGCTTTTGGCGCGATCGGTCGCCTTGGCTTTGCTTTGAGCGACAGTGGCTTCAGCTTTCTGCTTCTGGGCTACCTGGTAGGTTTCCATCGAGACTTTCCGGGCTGACTCCATGCGTGCGAAGGTCCGGTCACCGCCACCTGTGGCCATCGCCAGGGAAGAGGCGGTCAGAGTGGCGACTACGAAGAGGGCTTTCATGGATTTCATTTGGGTATCCTCAAGTGACATTTTGTAAACAGCTAACATCGGGTTTTATTGGCTAAAGCTGAACGTCCTTGTTCATCCTGGACTCACCATCCAGCCAGGGCGGCGTTTCCTGTTGACCAGGTGCCTTGCTCCTTACGCGCTTCGGCGTCTCTGTTCTTTGCAAAGGCAGTGAGCAGTACCATCGCCGCGAATCCACCGACGATGAGTACCGGATAGGCTGCCAGCAACTCCACCAGCGAGTACTTCCAGGCCAGCGGACGACCAACCCCCAGCATGGCGGCATAGAACCACGACACGCCAGAGAGGGCGCCGGAGAACAGCGCCAGCATGCGCAGGTTGAAGGAAAGCTTGAGTAACGAACCGGCTTTTTTCAGCGCCGGCAATACAGCGCTATGCAACAGGAAGCCGTTAAAGGTCAACAGCACAACGATGCCGATTTTGGCTTGCAATTTTGGATTGAGGAAATACTCCATCCCCTTGCCGGCATAATCGATCCCGACAATGCCAATGCCCGTAATCCAAAGCGCTACCAGTGCAAGCGATACGGTTTTTTGAAGGCTTTCCATGTGCGCGTCATCTTGGTGACCTGACGCATCCCCCTTCAGGAGTTGCTTGACCATTGCAATGTCGCTGGTCAAGACCAGCCCGATTGCCACACAGCAGGCGATAAGATGAAAATATACAACGCCCAAACGAACATATTCCACGGTGGACGAAGAGAACATACTAAGTTCCATGGTTACCTCTTGGCTTCAGTGAATCAATAGTGCTCTCGGCACGGCTTAATTGGAGTTTGCCGTTGCTGGTTGCAATCAAGATTCAGCAGTTATTATCAATTAATCTTGTGACATTACGCCGCCAAGATAATGGTGAGTTTCTCGAATGAACTATTAGTCATTCGATCATGTCCATTTTCAGGTAACAAAAAACATCATCGGCACTGGGTGCATATGAGGTTTAACTTCCGCTTCTGGGGTGGGCAGACGAGGCCCGGAACTCTATCGACGAGTGGATCAGACAATACTGGCGGGATTGGCCGAGCTTCCGCCCCATTCGAGGAAACGGATCTTGTGAACCTCGCCCTCGCTGTCCAGGTAGACCACAGTCACCGGTACTACGCCGGTCTTGTCGGATGTATCGGTGCGCTGCAGTACTTGTTTCACATCGATTTCCATTCCGTAGTGGTAATCGACGGCCGAGACATGCGCACCGGGCTCTTGCAGGCCGTTCTGGTCGAAGACGCTTGGTGCGAGACTGGAAATCACGGCACTTACTACTGTGGCCATGTTCATTAGGCTGTACCTCTGCTGAAGTTCGCTTGACGGGGACCTAATGTGACATGTCTTGGAAGTGAAGTTCACTTTACCGCGACGAACGTGCCCGTTTGAAAAGCCTGTAGTGGCTGCAAACTCCCGGCAATTCCCCGCGCTTGACGCCTTTTGACCATTCGTCCTTTAAACCCCGTATTTGTTGGCAAAAGTCCGTTTTTTTAGGGAGGTCATGACATGTCATGACGGATTTTCACGCAAGGTGAAGCAGTGCCATCCGGGTCAGTCGAGTGGAAGCGATATCATTAATTTCGTTCCTTTGTCCGGTGCGCTGTCGATCGTGAATTCCCCTCCCAGCATGCTGATGCGTTCCTTCATTCCCACCAGCCCGAACGAGTTCAATTTTTTGCGATCCGTCATGCCTACGCCGTTGTCTTTGATCTGCAGGTAAAGCCGGCGACTCTCCCTGGAAAGTTCGATATGCACCTGTGTCGCTTGCGCGTGCCGGGCAATATTCGACAGCGATTCCTGCACGATGCGGAACAGAGTCGTGGCGGATTTTTCATTCAGATCGCAACGGAAATTTTCGTCTTTCGCCGACATCGTGCAATCGATCGCGTTGCGCTGCCGGAACTCTTCAAGTTGCCACTCGATCGCTGCCTGCAATCCCAGATCGAGTACGGGTGGCCGGAGATCATTGATGATACTGCGGACACTGCGGATGGCTGTATCGAGTTGATTCAGAGCATCGCTGACCTTTTCGTTGAGCTTGGGGTGCAGGGTACTGGTGCGCGTCTGCAACATGGAGACATCGATTCGCAACGCCAGCAGACTCTGTCCCAGCTCGTCATGGATGTCGCGAGCGATCCGCTTTCGCTCTTCTTCCTTTATGTGCTCCTGATAGGAGGCCAGTTCACGCAACTGCAGCTTCGATTGCAGCAATTCTTCGGCCTGCATCGTCAGTTTGCGCTGCAAGTAGAACAGGTCGACAAAGACCCGGATCTTGGCGTGAAGAACCTCGGCCACAATCGGCGAGAAGATGTAATCCACTGCGCCGGACGTATAACCGCGGAAACGCTCGGAATCCGTGTCGGCCTCCGCTGTGACGAAGATAATGGGCGTGTGGGCCGACTTCGGGCGGCCGTGAATGAGTGCAGCGGTTTCAAAACCGTCCATCACCGGCATTTTTACGTCGAGCAGAATGACGGCGAAGTCGCGCTGCAATAGCAGGCGCAGCGCCTCGCGCCCGGACGTCGCCGTGGCAATATCGAGGCCCATGTCGGCAATCACCGCAGCGAGCGCCGTAAGCTTGGCGGGATTGTCATCCACCAGCAGCACGGATGCCGGCACGCCATCAGGCGGGAGCGGGTGCCGCACCTGGGCGCTCTCATTGAATACCGGAGGTTCCTGCTGCATGTTTATGCCACTTCTGTTTGCGCTAGCGCCTCTTGGCGTTACGGCAACACCGGTAACATCGAGCCGGCCTTGCGCACCTTGCCACCTTTGCTGTCGCGCAATGAGCGCGATACAGCGTCATCGATAGAGCCATTTGCGCATCAGTGACAGCAGTTGGTCGGTATCCACCGGCTTGCTGACATAATCCGAGGCTCCTGCCTCGATGCACTTTTCACGGTCACCCATCATCGCCTTGGCCGTCAGCGCAATCATGGGCAGGGTTTCAAATCTCTTGAATGTGCGGATCTGGCGCATGGTTTCAAAGCCATCCATCTCGGGCATCATGATGTCCATCAGCACGATGTCGGTATCGGGCTGCTGCTGCAGCAGTTCTATGGCGGTTCGGCCGTTTTCGGCTGTGGCCACCAGCATTTTGTTGCGCTCAAGCACGCTGGTCAGGGCAAAGATATTGCGCACGTCATCGTCGACCACCAGGGCCTTTTTACCCTCCAGACTGTCCGAACCCTCATAGAGTTTTTCCAGCATTCTGCGCTGGGTCTGCGGCAGCCTGGCTACGACACGGTGTAGAAACAGCGCAGTTTCGTCGAGTATGCGCTCGGGGGACTCAACGGCCTTGATGACGCCCTTGCCGAGCAGTGTCCTGAAACGCTCGTGTTCCGGCTTGCTCAGTGTCTCTGCACCATAGGCGACGATCGGCAATTCACGCAGAGCATGGTCTTCCTGCAGTGCCTCGAGAAAGCTGATGCCGGATGCGTCGGGCAGTTTGAGATTGATTGCCATGCAGTCGTAGCGTTTCTTTGCCAGTTTCTTCAAGGCTTCCACGTCGCTGGCGGTCGTTTCGATCTTCACGTCGGTGTTGCCGAGCAGATCGAGGATGCGGGCGCGGCTCCCATCGTTGCCGTCGACGAGCAGCAGGCTTCTGGTCTTGCGCCGAGCGAATGCCACGATGCCGACCAGCGCATTTTGAATCTCCTCGGCTGTGACCGGCTTGAGCAGATAGTCGAAAGCACCATAGCGCAGCCCGCGTGTGTGGTCGTCAGCGGTCGAGATGATCTGGACCGGGATGTGACGCGTGGCGAAATTGCGCTTCAACTGTTCGAGCAGTGACCAGCCATCGATGTCCGTCAGGCCCGGGTCCAGGGTGATCGCGGCGGGTTTGAAGCGCTCGACCAGCTCCAGTGCATCCGCGCCACGGGTCGTGACGATAGCCCTGAACCCCTTCTGGTGCGCGGCCTCGAGCAGAATGCTGGCGAATCGGGCGTCGCCCTCGAGCATCAGCAGCACTTGGTCCCCGGGTTGGACAGACTCGCGGTCGTCCGGTATCTGAACAGACGGGCTCGACATGAGATCGCGCCTGACTTGCCCTGGCACTGCCTCTGTCGTTGATTCGTCTAGCGTCTGACGCTGGGTATCCTGTGTACGCAAGGGCACGTACAGCGCGAAAGTACTGCCCTTGCCGATCTCACCGGGGATCAGCCGCAGCTCACCGCCCAACCGGTGTGCGAGCTCGCGGCTGATCGACAGGCCTAGGCCGGTGCCGCCGTATTTTCGTGAGGTTCCGGTGTCTCCTTGCTGGAACGCTTCGAAGATGAGCTTCTGCTTGCCGGCAGATACGCCAATGCCGGTGTCGGTGACCACGAAGGCGACCACCGCATCGGCACGATTGAGTTCGCTGTTATCCACGCTCCACCCGGACACAGCGGGTTCGATGCTGATCTTGACGCTGCCTTGCTCAGTGAACTTGAAGGCGTTGGACAGCAGGTTCTTGACCACCTGCAGCAGGCGCTTTTCGTCGGTCCGGATGACGGGGGGCAGGGCAGGCGCCAGTTCAATCGTGAAGGTGAGGCCCCGGCTTTCGGCGACCGGCCGGAAGGTGCGTTCGATCTGGTCGTGCAGATCGGCGAACAGCGCTTCATTCAGATCCAGTGTGACCGTGCCCGACTCGATCTTGGACAGATAGAGAATCTCGTCGATCAGCTCCAGCAGGTCTTTGCCCGCGCTACGGATGGTCTTGGCATATTCGACCTGCCTGGGCGTGAGATTGTGTTCCGCGTTGTCGCTGAGCTGCCGGGCCAGGATCAGCAAGCTGTTCAATGGCGTTCTGAGCTCATGGGACATGCTGGAGAGGAATTCGGACTTGTACTTCGAGGTCAGCATCAGCTGCTCCGCCTTCTCCTCCAGCGACAGCTTGGTGATTTCGACTTCGCGGTTCTTGCGCTCGACTTCGGCTTTCTGCTCCGCCAGCAGTCCAGCCTTGTCCCCCAGTTCCTCGTTGGTCTGTCTCAATTCTTCTTGTTGCTTTTGCAACTCCTGCGCCAGGGATTGCGACTGCTTGAGCAGTTCTTCAGTACGCATATTGGCTTCGATTGTGTTGAGCACGATACCAATCGATTCAGCAAGCTGATCAAGGAAGGTTTGATGAATGATGCTGTAGCGCGTGAACGACGCCATTTCGACGACGGCCTTGACCTTGTTCTCGAACAGGATCGGCAACACGATGATATTCAGCGGGGCGGCCGCACCCAGTCCCGATGAAATCGCGACGTAATTGGCGGGTACATCGGTCAGCAGGATGCGCCGTTTCTCGTAGGCGCATTGCCCGACCAGGCCCTCGCCGAGCCGCCACTCATCGTTCACATTGATGTTGCCCTTGTACGCATAAGCGGACAGCAGTTTGAGTTTCGCAGGATCGGGCGGGTTCTCGTTCATCATGTAGAACACACCGTGCTGAGCGTTGATCAGCGGAGCCAGTTCAGACAGCACCATCTTGGAGACTGCCGACAGATCGCGCTGGCCCTGCAGCAGACGGTTGAATTTCGCGAGATTGCTCTTGAGCCAGTCCTGCTCCGCGTTTTGCCGCGTGGTTTCCCGCAGGTTGCGGATCATCTCGTTGACGTTGTCCTTCAACTCCGCCACTTCACCCTTTGCTTCCACCTCCACGTAACGGGTCAGATCGCCCTTGGTCACGGCAGTCGCCACGTCGGCAATTGCGCGCACCTGATTGGTCAGGTTGGCCGCCAGACCGTTCACGTTGTCGGTCAGATCGCGCCAGGTGCCGGCCGCACCCGGCACGTTGGCCTGGCCCCCCAGCTTGCCCTCGACGCCCACTTCACGCGCCACCGAAGTCACCTGATCGGAGAACAGCGCCAGCGTATCGGTCATACCGTTGATGGTGTCGGCCAGTTCGGCGATCTCACCCTTGGCTTCCAGTGTCAGTTTCTTCTTCATGTCGCCATTGGCTACTGCGGTCACCACTTTGGCGATGCCTCGCACCTGGCTGGTCAGGTTGGCCGCCATGAAGTTCACGTTTTCGGTCAAATCCCGCCAGGTGCCGGACACGCCTTGTACCTGTGCCTGTCCCCCGAGCTTGCCTTCGGTGCCGACTTCGCGCGCCACCCGCGTCACTTCGGCGGCAAAGCTATTGAGCTGGTCCAACATGGTGTTGATGGTGTTTTTCAGCTCCATGATTTCGCCCTTGGCTTCCACGGTAATCTTGCGCCCCAGGTCGCCTTTGGCCACCGCCGTCGTCACGTCGGCGATGTTGCGCACCTGATTGGTCAGGTTGGCCGCCATGCTGTTGACCGAGTCGGTCAAGTCTTTCCAGGTTCCACCGACGCCCGTCACCCTGGCCTGGCCTCCGAGCTTGCCGTCAGTCCCCACTTCGCGAGCCATGCGCGTCACTTCGTCGGCAAAGGTCGAGAGCTGGTCCACCATTGTGTTGATGGTTTCCTTGAGCTGGAGAATTTCACCCTTCGCTTCGGCTGTGATCTTGCGTGACAGGTCGCCGTTGGCCACTGCCGTCGTCACGTCGGCAATGTTGCGCACCTGGGTGGTCAGGTTGGCCGCCATGCCGTTGACCGAATTGGTCAAGTCCTTCCAGGTACCGGACACGCCGGTCACTTCGGCCTGTCCGCCCAGTTTGCCTTCGGTACCGACTTCCAGCGCGACGCGTGTCACCTCCGAGGCGAAGCTGGAGAGCTGGTCCACCATCGTGTTGATAGTGTTTTTCAGTTCCAGAATTTCGCCCTTGGCTTCAACGGTAATTTTCTTGCCGAGGTCGCCGCGCGCCACCGCCGTCGTCACCTGTGCGAGGTTGCGCACCTGGGTGGTCAGGTTGGCCGCCATGCCGTTGACCGATTCGGTCAGGTCGCGCCAGGTGCCTGATACGCCGCGCACTTCCGCCTGACCGCCCAACTTGCCTTCGGTACCGACTTCCAGCGCCACGCGGGTCACCTCTGCAGCGAAGCTCGAGAGCTGGCCGACCATCGTGTTGATGGTGTTTTTCAGCTCGAGAATCTCACCCCGGACTTCGACGGTAATCGTCTTGCCCAGATCGCCTTTGGCCACCGCGGTCGTCACGTAAGCGATGTTGCGCATCTGGGTGGTCAGATTGGCGGCCATGTCGTTGACGGAGTCGGTCAGGTCTTTCCAGGTGCCGGACACCCCTTTGACATTGGCCTGCCCACCGAGAATCCCTTCAGTGCCGACTTCGCGCGCCACACGGGTGACCTCGGAAGCGAAGGAGCCCAGTCGAGTCACCATGGTATTCACGATACTGGCGGATTTGAGGAACTGGCCCCGCAGTTTCAGGCCGTCGAGTACCGGTGGTACCTGCTGGCTCAGATTACCGTCGGCAACCGAGCCGATAACGCGAATCATCTCGTTCATCGGGCTGATGAGGTCGCTGGTGAGCGCATTGCTCGAGTTGACGATCTTTTGCCATGAGCCTTTCATCATCGGCAATTGGATACGCTCATCGACCTTGCCCTGCTTGCCGATCAGTCGCGCCACCCGTTCGAATTCGGTGGCGGTGTCGGCCGCCATGTCGATGATCTCGTTGAGCGTGTCGGCGATCTTGCCCGGCATGCCGGTCCAGTCTTCCGGCATCCGCGTGGTGAAGTCACCATTGCGCAACGCCTTCAGCGCTCTGAGCAACGTCTTCATGTCGATAACTTCGATCGGTGTCGTCACTGTGGCCATGTCTATGTCCAGTCAAGATGGATGCCACGCGCAAGGCGTCATGCAGGAGCCGGCATTGCAGTATTGACCATGCTGAAAACCGAGCGTTGGCTTACGAAATATTAGCAAGGTTGGCGCAATGCCCCGGATTCTGGGGAAATTGACCGGGAACAGGCCGTTCCAACCGATTGCACCCGCTGTCCGGAGAAGTGAGCACTAACGCCTGAGGCAAAAGTGCAAGTGTGCTCTGTGCCTGCTAACGTCAAACGCTGCAGCAGATTCCATGGCTTGCTGGCCACTGGTGAATGGAAAATACAGATGGTTGACCACAAAATCAGAGTCTTGCTGGTGGATGATCACAGCATCGTGCGTAATGGCGTGCGACGCATGTTGGAGACTGCCGGCGAGATCGACGTTACGGGTGAAGCAGAGACGGCACAAGAGGCAATGCTCCTGGTCCGGGAGCAGGATTTCGACGTGGCGCTGGTAGATATTCAGCTGCCCGACAAGACCGGCCTCCAGCTCCTCAAGCTCATGCGTGCAGAGAAACCCAAGCTCGCCGTTCTGATGCTGAGCATGCATTCGGTCGAGGCCTATGCGTTACGCGCGATCAAGCTCGGCGCAGCGGGATACCTCACCAAGGATATTTCCGCAGCCACCCTGGTTACGGCAGTTCGCAAGGTGGCCACAGGCGGCAAGCACGTCAGTCCTGAGCTGGCAGAAAAACTGGTCAACGCTATCGGCAGAGGCGACGGGGCACCCCACGAAGCGCTATCCGACCGGGAGCTTGAAGTACTGAAGCTCCTCGCTTCAGGCGAGAGGATTGTGCGCATCGCTCAGATATTGCACTTGAGCCCGAGTACCGTCACGACGTACCGGGCACGTATCCTGGAAAAAACCGGGATGGACAGCAACGCGAAACTCGCCCGCTATGCACTCGAAAACGGCCTGTTGACTTAGAACACCCAGCCATCGACGCAGCCGGGCCACTCAACCGTTCTCGGCATCCTCCACACTCTGCGGCACATGCCCAGCTTCGCCGGATCCAGCCCGCTTGTAGTGGAATCACTACAAGCGCTTGGCCGATATCGCGACAAGGAAGCCCTGCTAACGTCGATAGCGGGGTCTGTTCCAATCAAGCATATTTACCTCTCGGCAAATTTTCGTCCGCTGCATTCATGTTGAATCAATGTTCTGACTGGAGGACGTCATGATGATAGGTTATTGGTTATGTGCGTTGCTGTGGGGTGTGGTGCTGCTGGAGGAGATCCAGCTCATGCCCCTTCAGGAATGGAAAGACGAGGGTCTGAAAAAAGTTCTGTTGTTGCGCCGGACCAGAGCCCGGACTGGCTACTTTATTGCCTTGATCGCGGGCGCCATGTGCCTTTATAGCGAACTCCTGGTGGCGTCGGTCGACCAGAGCATTTTCAATCCGGAGCTGATACTTGCCCTGTGTGGTGTTCTTTGGGGTGCTTATCTTTCCGTAGTCTGTATGAAGGGCAAGCGATAGACGCCTATCATCCGAGGTTAGCGGACGAGTTCCAGGCGCGCGGCATTATTGATCGGGATAAGCGAAAGGATCTGAGGCGACGGAGCATAATGCTCGTGCTGTCGAGGCGGATTCAACACACTGGATTGGGTGTAGGCGGGATCTTGGTCAAACCGGCGCTGGCAGCACCTTGGGTGCTACCAGCGAGGCTAGAGGCTGCACACTTCTGTCAGCCGGGTTTGTGTGAACTGCTAACAGCGGGATTTACTGGCTAAAGCTGAACGTCCTTGTTCAACCTGGCTTCACCATCCAGCCAGGGCGGCGTTTCCTGCTGACCAGGTGCCTTGCTCCTTACGCGCTTCGGCGTCTCTGCTTTTTGCCCAGGCAGTGAGCAGTACCATCGCCCCAAAGCCGCCGACGATGAGAACCGGATAGGCTGCCAGCAACTCCACCAGCGAGTACTTCCAGGCCAGCGGACGACCAACACCCAGCATGGCGGCATAGAACCACGACACGCCAGAGAGGGCGCCGGAGAACAGCGCCAGCATGCGCAGGCTGAAGGAGAGTTTGAGTAACGAACCGGCTTTTTTCAGCGCCGGCAATACAGCGCTATGCAACAGGTAGCCGTTAAAGGTCAGCAGCACAACGATGCCAATCTTGGCTTGCAATTTTGGATTGAGGAAATACTCCATCCCCTTGCCGGCATAATCGATCCCGACAATGCCAATGCCCGTAATCCAAAGCGCTACAAGTGCAAGCGATACGGTTTTTTGAAGGCTTTCCATGTGCGCGTCATCTTGGTGACCTGACGCATCCCCCTTCAGGAGTTGCTTGACCATTGCAATATCACTGGTCAAAACCAGCCCGATTGCAACGCAGCAGGCGATAAGATGAAAATATACAACGCCCAAACGCACATATTCCACGGTGGACGAAGAGAACATACTAAGTTCCATGGTGACCTCTTGGCTTCAATAGTGAATCAACTTGGCTTTCGGCACGGCTTGATTGGGATTTACCGTTGCTGACTGCCATTTAGATCCAGCAATTGTTATCAGTTAATCTTGCGACATTATGCCGTCAAGATAATAGTGAGTTTCGCGAATGAACTATTAGTCATTCGATCATGTCCATTTTCAGGTAACAAAAAACATCATCCGCACTAAGTGCATATGAGGTTTAACTTCCGCTTCTGGGGGGCTGAGAGGCCCGGAACCCGATCGACTGGTTGATCAGGCAATGCTGGTTGGGTCGGCGGGGCTTCCACCCCATTCGAGGAAACGGATCTTGTGAACCTCGCCTTCGCTGTCTTCGTAGACCAGGGTCACCGGTACCACGCCGGTCTTGTCGGATGTATCGGTGCGCTGCAATACCCGCTTCACATCGATCTCCATTCCGTAGTGGTATTCGACGGCGGAGACATGCGCGCCGGGTTCTTGCAGGCTGTTCTGGTCGAAGACACTGGGTGCGAGACTGGAAATCACTGCACTGACGATTGTGGCCATGCTCATAAGGCTGTACCTCCACTGACGTTTGCTTGACAAGGACCTAATGTGACACGTGGTGAAAGTGAAGTTCATTTCACCGCGACGAACGCGCCCGATTGAAAAGCCTGTAGTGGCTGCAAACTCCCGGCAATTCCCCGCGCTTGACGCCTCTCGACCATTCGTCCTTTAACCCCCGTATTTGTTGGTCAAAGTCCGTTTCTGAAGGAGGTCATGACATGTCATGACTGATTTTCACGCAGATGAATCATGCTTTCAGGCAGGGCACCAGGCTGTAGTTGGCTTGTACTTCGACGATACGCAGTTTGCACCGTGGCGGCAGCGCTCAGGCTGTCTGCATCAGGCTGCGCAATTGGAGAATCGCCTGCGCAATCGGGGAGGTTGGCGGGCAGTGCAATCGCTAGTTTAGGGCCCATCCAACAACAAGACCTCGCTGAAGGAAGGCTTATGCAATACAGGCTTGCCATCTCCCACTGTGTGCCCTGCGCTTTTGAGTCGACTAAGGGAAACCTTTAGCCGGGTTGAAGTTTTCCCCCCTACGGATGCTGTTCATCTCGATATCGGCGCGGCGCCTGCTGGCTTACCTTGGGTAGACAAGAGGCGTGTCGTCGTGGCGGACTGTTCCATTGAGCCCGCTTGGCGTTTTACCCCATAACAACAATAGGCCTGACAATGCTCGAACCCATCGTCCTTTATATCCCTGATGCAATCCGCCTTCCTGCGCAAGAAGGCTCGGTGTTCGGCTGCCGGCATTTTTAGTTTTTAGTTCAAATCTGCTCCTATAAATACAGTGCCCAGCACATACAGATGTGGAGAAGTTAGATGTTTCAGGTAAAACAATCTTGCCGTGGGCTCGGTATTGCCAGCGTGTTGGGAATTATCTGTTCGCCATTGGCAGCCTATGCCGATGTTGTTGATGACAGTCACTTGAAAGTGGATACGCGCAACTTCTACTTGCACCGCAACTACACCAATACCAATGCGCCGTTTTCGCAAGTGCATAGTTGGTCTCAGGGTTTCGATGCGCAGTTTACTTCCGGTTACACCGATACGGCCCTGGCGATCGGTCTTGATGTGGATGCGCAATACGCCGTGCGCCTGGATTCGTCGGGCAACGACGGTTCGCTGCCCTTCAGCGTCCACGACCAGCAGACGGCCGATGATTACAGTCGCGCCGGTGCAACCTTCAAAATGCGCTACAGCAAGACCGAGTTGAAGGTGGGTGACCTTCGCCCACAATTGCCGGTGGCGTACGATGACACCAGTCGGCAACTGGATACGATCTATCAAGGGGCGGTGGTCGAGTCCAAGGAAGTCGATGGGTTGACAATGACCGGTGGCCGGTTCTGGTCTGCCGTGACACGGGAGTCTTCCAACCACGAGAAACTGTACAAGTTTGGCTCCACCGATAATCTCGACAGTGACGGCCTGGACTTCGGCGGCGCAACTTACGACATTACCAAGAACCTGCAAGCCAGTTATTTTTATGGCGTGTTGCACGATATTTATCAGCAACACTATTTCGGCCTGATGCATATGGCTGACTTGGGTAATGGCTACAAACTTAAAACCGACTTGCGCTACTTCAATAACAATGAAGATGGCAATGCCTTGAACGGTGAGATCGACAACCGTTCCTACGGTGGCTTGTTCACCTTGCTCAAAGGCGCCCACATGTTTGGCCTCAGTTACCAGCGCATGCTCGGTGACAGCGTGTTCCCGACGATGAACGGTTTTATCCCGCAACCTTACCTGGTGCACTGGTCGTCCCTGGGGTTTGTCCGCCCGGGTGAAAAGTCCTGGGGCGCGCGCTACAGCTATGACTTTGCCGGGATGGGCATGCCGGGGCTGAAGCTCTACACCCGCTACATCAAGGGTACCAACTGGAACCGTGGCAACAACCTGAGCGACAACCAGGAAAGCGAACGTTTTCTGGGGCTCAGCTACGTGGTACAGAGCGGGGCGCTACAAGGCCTGGGGCTGGACCTGCGCAACATCGATGTGAAACAGAAGTACGGCTACGACTACAACGAATTCCGTGTCGCCACGACCTACACCTGGAAGTTCTGGTAAGCCCGGTCCATTCAGAGTTTGACCCCATAACAATAAGAGGCCTGACCATGTTCGAACCCTTTGTCCTTTACATCTGCCCCGCAACTTCCCAGTCGGTGTGCTGTGCACCGTCACCCGGCGCGCTGCGCGCATGAGCGGATTCCAAGAGGAGCAAACACTAGTGAATATCCAGGTCGATAACGCGGTCCTGCAACGGCAGAAGAAGAAAACCTACATTTACGAGTGGTACGTGGTCGGCTTGTGCATGATCGCCTACATCTTTTCATTTGTGGATCGGCAGATTCTGGCGCTGATGATCGAACCGATCAAAGCCGACCTGCAGATCAGCGACACCCAGTTCAGCTTGCTGCACGGGCTGGCCTTTTCGTTGTTCTACGCCTTCATGGGCATGCCCATCGCCTACCTGGCGGACCGCTTTTCCCGGCCGAAGATCATCGCCGTCGGCGTGGTGTTCTGGAGCCTGGCGACTGCCGCCTGCGGCATGAGCAAGAACTTCCTGCACATGTTCCTCGCCCGCATTGGCGTCGGCGTCGGCGAAGCGGCCCTGTCGCCTTCGGCCTACTCGATGTTCAGCGACATGTTCCCCAAGGAAAAACTCGGCCGCGCAGTGGGCATCTACTCGATCGGCTCGTTCGTCGGTGGTGGCCTGGCCTTCCTGGTGGGCGGCTATGTGATCGCGATGCTCAAGGACATGAACACCATCGAGGTCGCCTTTCTCGGTGCGATGAAGGCCTGGCAGCTGGCGTTCTTCATCGTCGGCTTGCCCGGTCTCGTGGTCGGCCTGTTGATCTGGCTCACCGTGCGCGACCCGGCGCGCAAGGGGCTGCAGGTGGATGCGCAGGGGCGGGCGAAGAAGGTCGCGATGAGCGATGGCTTGCGTTTTCTCGGCCGCCACCGTGCCACCTTCACCTGTCACTATCTGGGCTTTTCGTTCTACGCCATGGCCCTGTTCTGCTTGATGAGCTGGAGCCCGGCGCTGTACATCCGCAAGTTCGGCCTGTCGCCGATGGAGGCGGGCTACATGCTCGGCACCGTGCTGTTGGTGGCCAACACCGCCGGGGTACTGTTCGGTGGATGGCTCACCGATTATCTGGCCAAGAAAGGTCATCAGGACGCTGCCATGCGCACTGGCGTCATTGGTGCCCTCGGCATGGCGGTGCCGGCCGTGCTGTTCCCGCAAGTCGATCAACTGTGGCTGTCGGTGACCCTGTTGGTGCCAGCGATGTTCTTCGCCTCGTTCCCGATGCCAGCGTCCACGGCGGCGATGCAGATCCTCGCGCCGAACCAGGTGCGCGCACAGGTCTCGGCCGTGTTCCTGCTGATCAGCAATCTGCTGGGTCTGGGCCTGGGCACTACGCTGGTGGCGCTGCTGACCGACCGCTACTTCGGCTCGCCCGCGGCGGTGGGGTCGTCGATGTCGCTGGTGATCTGTGGCGCATCGGCGTTGACCGTACTTCTACTATGGCGTGGTTGCCGTCATTTCCGCGAAAGCTATGCCCGTGAGCACCCAACCCGGGCTTGATTGGTCATAGTCCACGATCGGCGCCCCGGCCTCGCTCCTGTTAAAGGGAGCGGGGCCGAGGTGCTCCAGGTCAGGAGAACCCTTGATGTTGAATGATGTACACCTGTTGGAACGGCACAGCCTGCTCAGCTCGGCCGATTACCGCGAGATCAAGGATAAGGTCAGCCAATACCTGTGCCCGCACAGCTTCAACGTGCTGCGTGACGAGCCCATTTACACTCGGCTCAACGGCGTATTCTTCGGCGATTCGGCGCTGCTCGACCTGCGCTATGGCGCACCGGTGGAGATCACCATCGGCGACATTGCCGATCAGTACCTGTTTCGCATTACCTTGCAGGGGCATTGCGAGGTTGCCCATGGGCGGCGCAGGGCGGCGATGCAGTCGGGCTATCTGAGCGTTTCCTCGCCGTTCGCGCAAAGCCGCATCGTCACCGATGGCGAGTGCCGCAACCTGATCCTGCGCGTCGACCGTGATGCCCTGGAGACCCAACTGCAGCGCATGCTCGGCCGCAGCCTGCGGCAGTCGGTGATCTTTGATGTCAGCGTCGACCACCTGGGCGCCGGCGTCGTCAGCCTCTATCACACCCTGGATTACATTTGCCGGTTGTACGGCAGCGGCGTGGACGGTTCGCGCCTCGCCAGCGGCCTGTCCGAATACCTGATGCAACTGCTGCTCACACAGTTGCCGCACAACTACTCGGCGGATCTGTTGATCGATTCGCGCGCGCCGCTGCCGCACCACGTGAAGAAGGCCCGTGACTACATCGAGGAACACCTCGACGAACCGATCAGCCTGACGACCTTGAGCGAGCTGTGTGGCGTCTCGGTGCGCACCTTGCAGAACGGCTTCAACCAGTTCCTCCAGCAGGCGCCGGTCGAGTACATCCGCGACCGGCGCCTGGCGGTGATCCACGAGTCGCTCAAACAGGGCAGGGCCGGTGAAACCGTCACCGATATCCTGTTGCGTCATGGCATCAACAGTTTCGGGCATTTCTCCAGCGCCTATCGGCATCGCTATGGCTGTCTGCCGTCGGACACACTGCGGCGGCAGAAGCACTGAGACTCCTGCGCAATCCGTCATTCGGCTGCGCAATCGGATGAGTCTGTGGCGGTGCGGCTCGATAGGATCGAGTCTCTAACAAAAAGGAGTATCTGCATGAATATTACTGTGCTGGGTGGTGGTCACGGCTGTTACGCCGCTGCTGTCGAAATGGCTGAAAAGGGGCACCAGACCCGCCTGTGGCGTAGAGACTCCGCCGCGCTCAAGGAACTGCTGGCCATCGGCAGCCTGACCATCAAGGACTACAAGGGCACTCGCAAATTGTCCGTCGGAAAGCAGGGCGACAAGCTGTCGTTCACCGACGACCTGGCCGAAGCCCTGGGCGATGCGCAACTGGTGATCATCCCGCTGCCGTCGACCTCCCACGAAGACCTGGCCAAACACGTGGCGCCGCACCTGCACGACGGTCAGGTGGTGTTCCTGCCGCCGGGCACTTTCGGCAGCTTCGTGTTTGCCAAGGCCATGGCCGATGCGGGCAACCGGAGCAAGGTTGCCTTCGCTGAAACCGGCACGCTGCCGTACCTGGTACGCAAACACGGCGCCAGCGACCTGGTGATCAGCGGCTACGCCACCCGCCTGCCGACCGGCGTATTCCCCAGCAATCTGTCCGAGCATGCTTTTGCGGTGCTGCGTGAAGCCTACCCGAGCGTCGAGCCGATTGAAGATGCCCTGAGTGGTGCGCTCATGAACGCCGGCCCCATCATCCACCCGCCGCTGATCATGATGAACGCAGGTCCCCTGGAGCATTTCGAGGCCTGGGACATTCACAACGAAGGCACCCAACCGTCGATTCGTCGCGTGACCAACCAACTGGATGCCGAGCGCATGGCCGTGCGCGAAGCACTGACCTACGGCGCGCCGCACTTCCCGCTGGCCGATCACTACAACACCACCGAAGGCGATGAGTGGATGTACGGTCGCGGTGCCCACGGCAAGCTGACCGACAGCGGTGACTGGCGCGAAGACATCGACCTGCAGAAACATCGCTACATGCTCGAAGATACCCGCCTGGGCCTGTCCTTCCTGGTGTCCGTCGGCCGCTGGGCCGGTGTGCCGACTCCGGTGGCGCAGGGCTTGCTGAGCATTGCCTCGGTCGTCGCGGGTCGTGATCTCTACGCCGAGGGCCGCACCCTGGAAAACCTCGGTCTGGCCACGCTGAACCGGGCGCAGATGACCGAACTGCTGACCAAGGGCTACAACTGATGAACGCCGCGCTGCCCCAAGTCAGCGTGGTCGGCGCTGGCCGGATGGGCGAGGGCATTGCCCTGGCGTTCATCCATGCGGGCCTGCCGGTGACCCTCATCGATATCAAGGATCGCGCCGAGGAAGAGCGGCACGGCTACTTCGAGCGTGTGCGCAACAACATCCGCAGCGAATTGCAGATGCTGGTAAGACTCGGCGTGCTCCAACTGGAACAGGCGGACATCGCATTGTCCCGGTTGACGCTGCAATCCAGATCAGAGGCCGTAGAAGCTTTGCGCCAGTGCGACCTGGTGTTCGAAGCGGTACCGGAAGTCATCGCGGTCAAGCAGCAGACCTTCGCCTGGGTCAGCGAGCATGTCCCGGCATCGACCATCATCGCGTCGACCACCTCGACGTTTCTGGTCACCGAGTTGAGCGAAATGGTCAGTGAGCCGCAGCGCTTTGTGAACGCGCACTGGCTCAATCCGGCGTACCTGATGCCGCTGGTGGAAGTCAGCCGCAGCGAAGCGACCTGCCCGCAGGTGGTCGAACGGTTGCTGCAACTGCTCAAGCGTATCGGCAAGGTGCCCGTGGTGTGCAATCCGGTGGCTGGCTACATCGTGCCGCGCATCCAGGCATTGGTGATGAACGAAGCCGCACGGATGGTGGAAGAGGGCGTGGCCAGCGCAGAAGATATCGACACGGCGGTACGCGTCGGGTTTGGTTTGCGCTTCTCGGTGCTGGGCCTGCTTGAGTTCATCGACTGGGGCGGCGGCGACATTTTGTACTACGCCTCGCGTTACCTGAGTGGAGCGCTGTCACCGCGCTTCGAGTCGCCACAGGTGATCGCCGACAACATGCAAAACGGCCGCAATGGCTTGCGCGATGGCCAGGGTTTCTACGACTACCGAGACATGGACGTGGACGCCTACAAGCAGCAGCGCCTCGGCGACTTTGTGCGCAAGCTGGAGTTGTCGGGATTGACGCCAGCGTTCGATGGCGCCTTGAAGCAGGTTTGAGCATCAGGGCCCGGAGGCTGGGCCCTGACACGCTTCACGCATGACGATTTCCCGCTCCTACAGACAGTACTGGCTGGTGGGCAGCACGTCGATCTTGTCGAAATCGATGAAGTGGCTGCAGCTGTCCATCATCGCCGCCAGGTTGCGCTGGAATTTTGCTTCGTCTCCCGCCGCATCGAAAAAGGCCATGGGATCGGTCATGGCCGCTGGCGGAAAACACTCTTCGACGATGGCATCGATCCGTGGGGCGCCGTGGGTCAGTGCCGACACCACCAGGTTTTGCACGTACTGGAAGTTGGCTTGCGTGTCCACGGCCACTGCCGTGTGATGGTTGCGCCAGATGTCCAGCCAGGCCTCTGGGGTCAGGCGTGGAGGGCGGGTCAGCAGGGCCAGTTGGGCAAACCCGTGGGTACGCTCACCGGGTGTTGCAGGGAAGCGAGTATTGGCGATGGCGACCGACTCGCAGACCAGGTAGGCGGCCATGCGCGCGGTTGCCGCGCTGATCAATTGGTCGAACGGGAGACGAGCCGGCCCGTTGGCACTGTCCAGCCACAGCGACAGGCTACCATCGGGCAATGGCCGGTTGTTTTCCTGGCGCAGGCCGGCGGCTGGCTGCACATCGGCATCGGCCAGGTTCAATTGCACACCACGGGCACCGAGTGCCTGCAATTGCCCGGCGACCTCACTGCGCAGGCGACGGGCGAAGGTATCAGGACTGACTTGAGTATCACGCCACAGCAGATAGATGACTTTTTCCACAGCTATCAAGCTCCTCGTTGCGGTTGATGGATGGCGCAGCGGTCGTGCTGCCTGGTGCATCCGGATGACCGAAAATCCTCGGCGTCATAGTCAATCAAGGGCAGCCCCGGGTAATACCTCAAACAGACTATTGACCCGCAATATGAGGGCAATGGCTGAGGCTTCAGGTTCGGGCTCGACGCCGGGCAGCCCTGGAGAACAGCAGCTAAGCTCTCTTGCGCCGGGGCGACAGTGGAAGTATTGCCTCGGGATGTCTATTTCCGGCAAGGGGGCCACCCGTCATGAGTGCCGAACAGCGTCATTACAGTCCGCCGACCCTGCTGGTGGTCGATGACACGCCTGATAGCCTGATGCTGATGATGCCTACGTGAACCCTGGACAGGGTGCGTAGGTATGTCGCCCTGTCCTCCAACTTAGGACAGGATCGTGATTTCAATCTCCCCGTTCATCCCCCATCTGTTCATCCAGTTGTCAGAGATTTCTCGCCTGTTCATGCCGATAGGAGACGCGCAGCTATGCTGAAGTCATTGCTCGTTATCGCTATCGGCGCATCACTTGGAGCCTGGTTACGCTGGTTGCTGGGTATCAAACTCAATGCCCTGTTCCCAACTGTTCCGCCGGGCACCCTGATTGCCAACATGGTTGGGGGATACATCATCGGTTTAGCGATTGCCTTCCTGGCAGCAACGCCATCGCTGAGTCCCGAATGGCGACTACTGATCATCACCGGCTTCTGTGGGGGGCTGACAACCTTCTCTACGTTCTCAGCTGAAACTGTCACCTTGATTCAGGAGGGCAGATTGTTTTGGGCGATTGGTGCCATATCGCTCCACGTCGCTGGCTCACTGGTGATGACTGCCGCAGGGCTTCTCTCGTTTCAATTTGGCACACGCTAAAGAGGTGATCAGTCATGAAAGGGTTTCTGGTGATTTTCTTTACCCAACAGAACCGCCGTCATCATGGAAAAATGCTCGGTGACTGGCTTGTCGATCTGGCCAAAGAAATGGGGCTGCGTGGAGCCACTCTGGCAACCGGTATTGAAGGCTTCGGACATTCGGGAAAACTGCATTCCTCGCATTTTTTTGAGCTGGCTGATCAGCCAACCGAGATCCGTCTGGCAATTACTGAAGAAGAGTTCACTCGCTTGTTTGAGCGCCTTGAGGCCGAGGAAATTTCCTTGTTCTACATAAAAGCCCCAATTGAATTTGGAGCCGTTGGCATGCGGGCTGATCCAGACGATCGCGCAGGTTGAAATGTGAGCATATGGATTGCTGCAAGGAGATGCCTGCTTTTGGCCGATTTCTGCCTGCCACGACCGGCTGAAACCGACCCGTTGCGGTCGCTCATATGAAGGGAATCCCCCCTGCACGCGCATTCCCATCTCGAGTGCACGTGTCTCAAACCCCAACTCTGTGTACAGGCGCGTGGCTCGTGCATTGAACGTCCACACAGACAGCCTTCGATTGCCGACGCAGCGGGCGAGTGAGATTACGCAGCTGCTGCCGCACAACTGGACTCCAGCCAAATAACGTAAGCTGGGATGTACGGATGCTCACGTTGAAACTCCACATGGAAGACTTGGAATGACTCGAATTATTGAAATCCTGATGTACACCTTGAAGCCAGGATCGGGATTGGATTTTCATCGAATAATGCAGAATGTAAGTGTTCCGCTTCACCTGGAAGCTGGCATAGATGTCGTTTCTTATGGCGGCTCATTACATGATTGTGACAGCTATCACCTGATTCGCTCCTATGAAAGCGAGAGCCATCGCCTAGCATCTCAAGATATTTTTTATGCAAGCGCTGCCTGGAAACAGGGCCCGCGAGCAGACATTATCAGTCGGATTGAAGTCAGTACAACGACAGTTATGGCGCTCACTCGAGACGTAATTGATGCCATCAGAGCTTCCGTAGTTCTATCTAAAGCCGATGCTCAATCAGCGTAGCCATCGGCAAAAGTATCAGGACGGTAGCCTCTCGGCGGTCAGTGCTGGTGAAGCAGTGTTGCCGGCATCCGAGCTGAGCGATGCGCTCAAGCAGATTCGTGAATTGCAGCGGATGCTGGGCATTCAGTACCAGGTTCATACAAAGACTCAGTGTTGCGAGCTCCAGCGATGTGAACCGTGAGATCAAGGTTTCTTTCGCAGAGCTAGCGGGACAGCCTCAGAACCAGCGATAGGGGATAAGCGGACTGTGGATCCTCACGAAGCGACTCAGTAGGGTACGTAGCGCAATGGTCTCGGGGACTCCGAGCTGTCGCATCATCGTTTCCTCCACCTGCTGACTCTGGCTGATGATGCGAGCGACGACTTTCTTGCCTTCAGGTGTCAGGAAAATTTGCGCGTGGTCCTCATCGTCCGGTGAGGTGCGTTCGTCATCGATGCGAATCAACCCTCTCGCTGCCAGGTCGTTTAACGATTCAGGGCCGACTTCCCGTCCGGTGTACGCGGCGAGGGAAATCAACTCGTGGTAGGTGCGTCCTTCCCGCGTACCCAGTGCACTGAGGACCAGGTACTCGATGTTGTTGAGTTTGAGCTCAGAGGCATGTTCCTGCGTCCTGGCGGAGAAGTGCAGGTATGCGCTGGCCAGCAAATAGCCAAGGGGGCTGGCTTCGCTGACGTTACGAGGGTCCTCGTCAGGAGGTGGCATGATGGTTTGCGCGGTGCTGGTGGCGATGGCGTAGTTGCCACTCTGGAATACCAGCGGAGGGGTATCGGACTTGTCGAACTTGAGTACTTCGCCCACCAGGATGATGTGGTCGCCGCCATCGTAGATATGGGCCGTGCGGCACTGCAGCCGAGTGGTGCAGCCGGCCAGCAGCGGCGCCGAGCCCAGGCCGCCCTCGTACTCGATTCCGTCGAACTTCTCCGGCCCGGAGACGCTACGGGCGAAACGCGCCGAGAGTTCGCCCTGGTCGTGGGCGAGGATATGCACAGCCCAGTGGCTGGCGTTTTCGAAGGTGGCGAGGCTCTGTGATTTGCGAGCCAGGCTCCAGAGCACCAGTGGAGGGTCCAGGGACACAGAGTTGAAACTATTGGCCGTTACGCCGACGGGGGCATCGTCCTGGTCGCGAGCTGTAATGATGGTGACACCCGTGGTGAACGTCCCCAGAGCGTGGCGAAACTCCCGGGGATCCAGTGTGGTACTGCCATGTTTCAGCTGGCCGGCTTGTGAGCGTTGTGCGTTGTCATTCATGCCCGTTTTCCTCTGGTACTGGGAGCCGTATCTGTGGCTTGAATTGTCTAACGTGCAGCACTTTCCAGCATGGTCAGAACGGACGATGTTTGTTGATATCGAGGTGATTTCAAAACTGCGTGAGGGCCAAGGAAAGCGGGCATGGACGAGATTTTTGTGGCTCAGGCTGGATGTCGATTGAAATGGACCTGATCTGCGCGATTTCGTGTGCGCTGGACATTGATTTCATGGGAAAAAAAGCCCCCGTAAGGGGGCAGGGGTAAACGATGTCTGATGTCGGGACCTGGCAGCGTCAGTGGCTGATTGCGCGTTCACGCGCCATGTCCAGTGCCAGGTCCTCGATCATGTCCTCCTGGCCGCCGACAGTCTTGCGTCGGCCCAGTTCCAACAGGATCTCGTGGGAGGGCACGCCGTACTTCTTTGCGGCACGTTTGGCGAACAGCAGGAACGAGGAGTAGACGCCAGCGTACCCTAGCATCAGCGAGTCACGGTCGACCCGGACGATGTGCTCCATCATCGGGAACACCTTCTCTTCGGCGACATCAGCGAGCTTGAACACGTCCACGCCCGTAATGATGCCCAAGCGATCGCAGACCGCATTGAAGACTTCCAGCGGCGTGTTGCCGGCACCGGCACCTAGGCCAGCGGCGGAGCCGTCGATGCGATTGGCACCGGCTTCAATGGCTGCCAGCGAGTTGGCTATGCCCATGCCGAGGTTGTGGTGGCCGTGGAAGCCCAGTTCGGTTTCCGGTTTCAGCGCCTGGCGAACCGCGTCGATGCGCACGCGAACGTCTTCGGGCAGCATGTACCCGGCCGAGTCCGTGATGTAGAGACAGTTGGCGCCATAACTTTCCATCAATTTGGCCTGTTTCACCAAGCCGTCGGCGTCGAGCATGTGTGCCATCATCAGGAAACCGACCGTATCCATGTCCAACTTGCGGCCGTACTGGATGTGCTGCTCGGAAACGTCGGCCTCGGTGCAATGGGTTGCCACGCGAATGGTGTGTACGCCGCAGTCATGTGCCATCTGCAGGTGATCGACGGTGCCGATACCGGGCAGCAGCAGGGCCGATACCTTGGCCTGTTTCATTTGCGCGATGACCGCCCGCAGGTACTCCTCGTCGCTGTGTGCCGCAAAGCCGTAATTGACGGAGGCGCCGCCCAGGCCATCGCCGTGGGTGACTTCGATCAGTTGAACACCGGCTGCGTCCAGGCCGGTGGCCACATCCACCATCTCCTGCAGGGTGATCTGGTGGCGCTTTGGGTGCATGCCGTCGCGTAATGACATGTCGTGCAGTTTGATTTGCTTGCCGCGTAAAGAGGTCATGGCAATTTCCATTCGAGAGTGGTTAGGCGTTCAGCATGTCTTCGGCAAACATTTCCGCGGTACGGGCGGCGGCCGCGGTCATGATGTCCAGATTGCCGGCGTACTTGGGCAGGTAGTCGCCCAGGCCCTCCACCTCCATGAAAATCGACACGCGATTGCCATCGAATACCGGTCCGTTTTTCAACGTGTAGCCGGGCACATACTTCTGTACTTCCTTGATCATTGCGTGCACCGATTGGGTGATAGCCTCGCGATCCGGTTCGCTTTCGGTCAGGCAGTGAATGGTGTCGCGCATGATCAGCGCAGGTTCGGCCGGGTTGATCACGATGATCGCCTTGCCTTCCCTGGCTCCACCGACCTTGACCACCGCGCCGGCAGTGGTGCGGGTGAACTCGTCGATATTCTTGCGGGTGCCGGGGCCGACCGAACGCGACGACACCGTCGCCACGATCTCGCCATAGGCAACGGGCTGCACACGTGACACCGCGTGGACCATGGGAATGGTCGCTTGTCCCCCGCAGGTCACCATGTTGACGTTCAGCACCTGCTTGCCCAAGTGATCGGCCAGGTTTACCGGTGGCACGCAGTACGGGCCGATGGCCGCAGGCGTGAGGTCGATCATCAGCACGCCCAGTTCATTGAGCTTGCGCGAGTTCTCGGCATGTACGTAGGCGGAGGTCGCGTCAAAGGCGATCCGGATGTCGTCGGCCTTGACGTGGGGCAGGAGCCCATCGACGCCTTCGCAGGTGACGTTCAGGCCCATTTCCCGGGCGCGCTTCAAACCGTCGGATTCGGGGTCGATCCCGACCATCCAGACCGGCTCCAGCACTTTGCTGCGTTGCAGTTTGTAGAGCAGGTCGGTACCGATGTTGCCGGGTCCGATCAGGGCGCATCTGATTTTGCGTGTCATGGCCAGTTCTCTCGCATCTAGGGAGGGCAGAGTCAGTCGGTGAAGCGAATCGAGGCGCAACCGATACCCGTAATGGTCAGCTCGAAGTGGTCGCCAGCTTTTACGGGTACCAGGGGAACCAGCGATCCCGACAGGATGATTTCGCCAGCGAGCAGGGGCATGCCGAAGGTACCCAAGGTATTGGCCAGCCAGGCCACGGCCTCGGCTGGGTGCCCTTGCACGGCCGAGCCAAGCCCACTGGAGTGTGGCTCTCCGTTGCGCTTCATATCCAGGCGGACATTGGCGAGGTCGAGGCCGGCAGGGGAGACGCGCGGGCTACCCAGGACGAAGACACCGCAGGAGGCGTTGTCGGCAATGGTGTCCTGTATGGATATCTTCCAGTCGCAGATGCGCGAATCGACGATCTCAAAGCAGGCCATGACCGAGTCAGTGGCTTGCAGCACATCCCCCAGGGTGACGCCGGGGCCCATCAGGTCGTGCTTGAGGATGAAGGCGATTTCACCTTCTGCACGGGGCTGGATGAGGTTGGCCTGGCTAAGGCTGACGCAGGCATCGTTATCGAAATGCATGCGGTCGGTGAGGAAGCCGAAGTCCGGTTGGTGGACGCCGAGCATTTCCTGCACGGCTTTGCTCGTCACTCCGATTTTCTTGCCGATGACCTGCTCGCCGTCGGCTTTACGCTGTTCCAGAATGGCCAGTGAGATGTGGTACGCATCTTCGATATCCAGCGAATCGGTGGTGGTCAGCGGCTCGATCGTCTCGCCATTGCGTAGCGCCCTGTAGAGACGTTCGGCAAGTCGCTGGCGCAGTCGCGTTTTTTCCTGCGAGGCACTGGAGGTGGGTTCGATTACGGGGGGCATTGGACTGTCCTCTTGTCGGGCTTGTCCAAATCATGCCGGATGTGTCGGCGCGTGCCCTCACCCGCATGCAGTAGTTTCAGCACTCTTTCTGCATCACTGCATTACTACGGAGTCGTGGTAATCAATCTGGACGAGGCGTCCGGGGTTGAGAAGACCGCACACTGGCGACAAATTACAGGTGGCCAACCAACCCGTTACTGGCGTGCGTCCTGAGCCTGGCGCTCTCTCTGCCAGCAGCGTCATCAATCCTGTTCCTGTTCCTGTTCCTGAGGTTGCATCTTCAATGAGCCTTCCGAGTCTGTTCATTCCTCATGGGGCGGGTCCCTGCTTCTTCATGCGCTGGGACTTCGGCCCGGCCGAGATGTGGCATTCACTGGGGGCATGGCTGCAGGGCCTGGCGTCGAGCCTGCCGGAACGGCCGAAGGCCATCCTGGTCGTTTCCGCTCACTGGGAGGCAGAGCGCTTCACGCTGACGTCCAGTCCGGCCCCTGACCTGATCTACGACTACAGCGGATTCCCGGCGCACACCTATCGACTGCAATACCCGGTCGCCGGCGCACCCTGGCTGGCCAGGGATGTGTGCGAACGCTTGCGCGGCGCAGGGCTACCGGCAACGCTCGACGACACACGTGGACTGGATCACGGTGCGTTCATCCCGTTCAAACTGATCTATCCGCAGGCGGATATCCCGATGCTGCAGCTGTCACTGCGCAGCGATCTGGACCCGGCAGCGCACCAGACTGCCGGGGCGGCGCTGGCGGGTTTGCGAGAGGAGGGGGTGTTGATCGTGGGCAGCGGCATGTCTTTCCACAATATCCGTGCATCTGCAGAGGACCTGGCTGCGCGGGCGCAGGCATTCGATGACTGGTTGCTCGATACGCTGATGGGGACGCCGGAGGAACGCAGTCAACGCCTGTGCCATTGGGTCGAGGCACCGCAGGCGCGTTTCGCCCATCCGCGCGAGGAACACTTGCTTCCGTTGCTGGTGGCTTGCGCTGCAGCAGGTGACCAGCCCGCGCGGCGCGTTTACGCCGAGCGGCTGGGGGGCCTCGTCGCGGTCTCGGCTTATCGCTTTGGCTAGTCGTTGCGGCTGTCGGAGGGGGCCTTGATCTCGATGTCGCCTGGGCCGAAATAGGCGCGCATGGAGGTGATGAGCCCGGCTTCGTCGAAGGTCATCACATCGATGACCCGCACCCGCGCTTCGCCCTGGGGTAGCTTCACCACGGCATCGAAAGCCATTGCGCCAGCATCGCCGTGAGAGGCGCGGACCGGTGCGCAGAGCTGCAGGGTGGCACCGTTGGCCATGGCGCTGCGGTAGAACTCGACGATTTGCGTCTTGCCCTCGCGCGGCGACGAGCCGTACGGGTCTTCCACCGTTGCGTCGTCGTGGTAGAGGGCGGTGATGGCTTCCAGGTCATTGCGGTTGAAGGCGTCGATGTAGGCCTGAAGGGCGCTTTTCATTTGGATTTCCGTTGGCATGTCTACTCCTTGCTCAGGCGATTGCCTGCTGGTTTATGGCGGATGTGGTTTGCGTAAGCGGTTGGAACTCCACCCTGGTCAGATGCACCGAGGCTTCCCACAACCCGGCCGCCACCTCTTCGCAACTCACGGGAGAACTGCAGGTTGGCGCGGATCAAGGCCGATTGGCTGCGCTCGCTCATGGGGTGCTCCCCAGGTTCTTGTCGTGGGGGATGGCCAGTGTCGTCAAGGCGGCCAGTGCCAGCAGAGCGGCGGTGCAGCCGAGAGCGAGGGCGTAGGAGTGCCGCTCGGCGAGCACCCCGATGAGAATGGGGCCGATGACCATGCCGAGGTCGGCGGCCATCTGGTAGCCGGCTATCACCGTACCCCCACGGCCATCGGCGGCGTCACCGGCGACTGCGGCTGCGGCAGTGGTGCAGAAGGCGGTTCCGAGCCCCATCAGTGCGAGCCCGCCCAGGTAGGTTGCCAGCGATTGCCCGCCCTGGATGAGCAGGAAACTGCTCAGTACCAGGGACATGCCCACCATCAGGCTTGGCTTGCGGCCCCAGGTGTCCACCCATCGGCCAGCCTTGGGCAGTAGCAGTGTCTGGGTCAGAGCACCGACAGTCAGACCGATGCCGATCCATTTCGCCGGCTGGTTGAGCACCGTCAGCAGGAACAGCGGCAGGACGGAAACCCTGACCCCGTAAACGGCAAAGCCGATCGCGAAATTGCTGGCGATCGCGGATCGGTAAGAGGCCAGGCGTAGCGCCTGGCCAAAGCTGACCGCCGCTTGTCCGGAGTCGCTCGCCGCGCTGTGACCGTGGCGCAGGTGGCGCAGCAGCAGTGCCGCGACCAGGGCCGCCGTTCCCGTTCCGGCTCCGTAGAGGAAGAACGGCAGGCGCACAGACATGTCCACGAACAGGCTGCCGATGGCGGGACCGGCGACCGTCCCGACGTAATAGGCACCCATGAACAGCCCCGCCGCCCGCCCCCGGTGGCTGGGGGCGGTGGTGCGCAGCATGAGGCTCATGGCCGATACGCTGTAAAGGATCGAGCCCATTCCGCACAGACCGCGCCATGCCAGCAGCTGCTCGGCGGAAGTGGAAAAGCCGGCGGCAACGCTGCCCAGCGCCAGGAGCCCAAGACCGCCGCACAGCAACCGGTACTCGCCCCAGCGATTGACCAGCCTGCCGCCTGGCCAAGCCATCAGCAGGCGGGCGAAGGGGAAGGCCGCAATGATCATGCCGATCATGCTGCTGCCCACCCCTAGCGCCTGGCCGAACAGCGGAATGGCCGGTGACTGGATGCCGAAGCCCACGGCGGAGATAAAGCTGATAACGCACAGGCAGCGCACTTCCGTGGAAATGCCGCCGAGCCAGCCGGTGTCTCCAGCGCCTCTGGACATGCTGTGCTCAGCGCCCATGAAAGACCGGCTGGCGCTTTTGCGCGAAGGCGCTGGAGGCTTCCTTGTGATCTGCGCTGAGGAAGGTCGCCGCTTCCAGCTGCAGCCCGAAGTCGGTCACCAACTGGCTGCGCTGGCGCAGGATCTGGTTCAGCGCGCGCTTGGTGCCCTGCAGCGCGAGAGGAGGGAGGGCGGCCATGCGCTCCGCCATCTGCAGCGCCTGATCATGCAGCTCCGTGGCCGGCATGGCCCGTAAGGCCAGACCCAGCCGGGCGGCTTCGCTGCCACTGAGTCGCTCGCCGGTCATCAGGTAGTACTTGGCGGCACCGAGGGGCATGCCCAGGGGCCAGGCCAGCGCGCCACCATCGCCTGCGACCAGGCCCATGGGCACATGGGTGTCGGCGATCTGGGCGTCGTCGGCGATAAGCACCACATCGCAGAGCAAGGCCAGTGTCGCCCCCAGCCCCATGGCGTAGCCCTGCACCGCGGCGATAATCGGCTGTGGCACATCGAGGAAGCGCTCGATCAGGTTCCCGGCGCCGCGGGTGACCAGGGCCATGGTTTCGCATGGGGTCTGCTCGATGGCCGGCGTCTCGGCAAACGCCTTGACGTCGCCACCGACACAGAAGGCCCGTCCTGCACCCTGCAGCACCACGGCCCGGACGCTGGTGTCGTGGCGCAGGTCGGCAAGGATGGCTTCGAGGCCTTCATGCATATCGGCTCCTACGGCGTTGAGGCGTTCGGGGCGATTGAGGGTCAGCACCAGGACATGGTCCCGGAGTTCGGCGAGGATACTGTTAAAACGTCCGTAATCGGTCATGGGGAAACTCCGTTTTTGTTGTCTATGGGATTGAGCGGCGCCCGAGCTTTTCCAGCATCGCCGCGCGGGCTCGCGCCCGATCGGGATCAAGGACTGCAAGGTTCTGCAGCGTGACTTCGGCCTCCAGTTGCTCAGCCAGGCTGTTGCGTGCGGCCTGGGCCAGGAGGCGCTTGGTCAGCCCAACTGCGAGTCCGGGCTTGGTGGCCAGTTGCTCGGCCATCTCCAACGCGTGTCCCAGCAGCCGTTCCGGGGCCAGCACCTCGCTCACCAGGCCCCACTCGCGGGCCTCTTCGGCGCCCAGCCGGCGATTGCTGGCCAGCCAGGAAAAGGCCCGGGCGTAACCCAGCAGCCGGGTGATGAACCAGCTGCCACCGGCATCCGGGACCAGCCCTATGTCGACGAACGCCGGTACGAACTTGGCGCCGCTGGACGCGATCCGGATATCGGCGGCGCAAGCCAGCGAGAGTCCGGCACCCGCTGCGGCGCCGTTGACGGCGGCGATGACAGGCTTGTCCAGCGCGGCCATTGCCAGGGTGTTCGCATTCAGTGCGTGGCGCAGCGTGCTATGACCCAGTGCCCCGGAGGCGGGTGGCGCGTTGAGGTCGGCACCCGCACAGAAGCCGCGTCCGGAACCGGTCAGCACCACCGCGCGAATCTGTGAATCACCGGCCTCGTGCCAGGCATCGCTGAGCTCGCGGTGCAGCTCGGCATTGAACGCGTTCAACGCCTCAGGGCGGTTGAGTGTCACCAGCAGCACCGCGCCCTGGCGTTCGCGCAAGACAGTGCTCATAACGCTGCTCCCGTGCCGAGGATGGCGGTGACCTGGCTGGAGAACTGACCGCCGTTGCCGTGGGCCAGCGCCAGCTCCACGCCGGCCTGCTGCCGTGCTCCGGCCTCACCGCGCAACTGCCGCGTGGCTTCGATGAGGGCGAAGATGCCGTACATGCCCGGATGGCAGTAGGACAGGCCGCCGCCGTTGGTGTTGACCGGCAGTACGCCTCCCGGGGCGATGCGGCCATCGGCGACGAAGGCACCGCCTTCGCCCTTGGCGCAGAAGCCCAAGTCCTCCAGGAACATGATGGTGTTGATGGTGAAGGCGTCGTAGAGCTGTAGCACGCCGATGTCCGCCGGTCTGACCCCGGCCATGGCGTAGGCTCTGGCAGAGGACTCGACTGCACAGGTGGTGGTCAGATCAGGCATCTGGGAAATGCTGCGGTGCGAGTGCGCTTCGCCCGCGCCGAGCAGGTAGACCGGCGGCCTTGGCAGGTCACGTGCGCGATCGGCACGGGTAACCACCAGGGCACCGCCGCCATCGGTGACCAGGCAGCAATCGCGGATGCTGAGTGGGCTGCAGACCATTTTGCTGTCCAGCACGTCGGTAATACCGAGCGGCCCTTTGTCATGGCAGAAGGCGACGGGGTTGAGTTGCGCCCAGGCGCGCGCGGCGACGGCCACCGCGGCCAACTGCTCGCGGGTCGTGCCGTACTGATGCATGTGCCGGGCGGTGGCCAGGGCGTAGCCGGACACCGGGTGGCGCGGCTTGTAGGGGGCTTCGTAGCTCGGCATCTCCAGTGGCCCGCTCAGCGGCTGCCGACGTTGGGCATCCGCGCGCGGGGTACTGCCATAGACGATCAACGCCGTGTCGCAGAGCCCGGCCTTGAGGGCCGCCGCCGCGTGGAACAGGTAGGACAGGAACGAGCTGCCGCCGATATTGCCGCTATCGCTGTAACGGGGGCGGATACCCAGGTATTCACCCAGGTCCAGGTTCGACATGAAACGGCCGGCGACACAGCCGAACAGGCCATCGACGTCCCGGGTGCGCAGGCCCGCGTCATTCAACGCGCGAACCGCCGCCTGGGCGGCCAGTTCGATGGGGTAGCGCTGTGGCCCGACGTCACCCAGGTCTGATTCGGCGACCCCGACGATAGCGGCAGCGCCGCGCAGATCATGGTGAGTCATGGTCGTTCTCCTTCGTTGAGGTCGAACACCACGCGCGGCTCCTGGCCATCGAGGCGTTCCACCCGCGCCCGGACCCGGGCGCCGATGGGCGGTGCATCGCAACCGGCAACAGTGCTCATCATGCGGAAGCCTTCGTCGAGGTCCACCAGCACGAGGTTGTAGTTGTGTTCCTTGTCGTAGACCACGCTGGACGAATAGAGCGTGCCCAGCCCTTGGCTGTCGCGCAGGTCCAGTTCCACCGAGCCGCAATGAGGGCAGCAGGGGCGCAGATAGAAGACCGCCTGATCGCAGTCGTGGCAGTGCTGATAAGCCAGGGCACCCCGTGCCAGGCCTTCGAGATAGCGCTGGTACGGCGCCGGTTCACGGACATCATTCATGCAGGCTTCCTCCGGGGGTGTCGTAGGTGGCGACGGCGATTGCCGTCAGGACGTCCTGGCGCTGACCGTTGGCTGCTTCGCGCTGCACCAGCAGTTCACAGTTCACCTGCATGCAGTCGGGGCCTTCGGGGTCGATGGCGGTAACCCGGCCGCTGAGGATCAGGGTGTCGCCTGGCCAGACCTGGGAGACGTAGCGCACCGAGTACCTGCGCAGCGCCGCCAGGCCCAGCCAGGAAGTCGCGTAGGCCGAGAGGATGCCAGCCGTCAGCAGGCCATGGCCGAATACGCTGCGGTAGCCGGCGCGGTGGGCAAAGGTCTCGTCGTGGTGGATGGGATTGAAGTCACCACCGGCGCCGGCGTAGCGAACGATGTCGGTTCGGGTGATCGGCCCGACACGGCGCACGGGGGCGGTGTCTCCGATCTGGAAACGAGGCGAAACGTCGTGATTTGTGCTGTTCATGTGGGCAGTACCTCGTGCTCGTCCATGGGCGGCGGTGGGGGCAGTTCGATGATGGTGCTGCGGGCGATCAGCACCAGTTGATCCTGTTTGTCGTAGAAACCCGTCTCGCGCACGATCAGGGTCATCTCGCCCTTGGCGCCCCGCTTGCAGGTCACGTCGGCGATATGCGAGCGGACAGTGAATTCCTCGCCGGCCAGCACCGGTCGCAGGTATTCCCATTCATTGCCACCGGCCAGTACGCGCTTGAGGTCGAGGTTGAGCGGGTTGCCTTCCTGCGGGGGGTGCCAGTGCATGGAGACGGTGCTGAAGGTCGGCGGTGCCGGCAGGGCGCAGAAGCCCTGCCGACGCGCCGCCTCGGGGTCGAAGTAACAGGCATCGGTACAGAGGATCGCCTTGGCAAACTCGGCGATCTTGCCTTCCTCGACCTTGAAGCGGAACGAGGGGAACTGGTAACCGACCAGGGATTGATCTGCCATCGCGTTCACTCCTTCAGTGCGCCGGCCCGGATGACCCGGCCAGCACCACCAGAGCGTCGGCGGCGAAGACCTTGCCGTCGTCGACCCGGATCGGGTTGATGTCGATTTCGCTGACCTCCTCGAGCTCCAGGGCCAGGTTGCCGATGCCAATCATGATGGCGGCGATCTGCGTCTGTTCCTCGGCGCTGAGGCCACGCCGCCCCTGGACCAGGCGACCCTGGAGCAGTTTTCCGAGCGCGACGCGGGCGGTATCGAGCCCGAACGGCGGGCGCAACAGCGTGGTTTCCGCCAGCTGTTCGATCAGCACGCCACCCAGGCCCACCGCCACCATGGGGCCGAACACCGGGTCGCGCTGCAAGCCGCAGGTCAGTTCCATGCGTGCGGGTACCATCTCCTGCACCAGCACGCCGTCGAGGACGGCATGGGGCGCCCGGCGTCGCACTTCGTCGAGCATATTTCTATAGGCTTCACGCACCGCGTCCGGCCCCTGCAGACCGAGGCGGATGGCGCCCACGTCGGACTTGTGCGGCAGCTGATAGGACATGACCTTGAGCACCACCTTGCCGCCGATGCGCGTCGCCGCCGCGATGGCGTCTTCCTCGCTGTGTACCCACTCTTCGCGGGTGATGGGGATGCCGTACTCGGCGAACAGGCGCTTACCCTGGGCCTCCATCAGCACCTGCTCTCCCTGGGGCAACTGCAGGTGCTGTCGCGCGCGCCGGGCACGTTCGGCATCGGGTTCCCGGGCGTGGTCCGCCGCGAGGGACGGTCGCGAGGAGAAACGCTGCAGGGCGGCGAGCGAGCGGGCGATCCTCTGCGGATCGGTGTAGGTCGGCACGCCAGCCTGCTTCAAGGGCTCCACAAGGTCGGTGGACAGCACAGCCATGGGTTTGTCGGTGCGCTGGTAGAGCGCGGCCAGTTCCCTGGCTGCCTCGGTGGCGCGAGCCCAGGTGACCGTGGTGAGCATGTCGACCGAAGGGCTCTGGGCGACCAGGTTCTGCAGTGCGAAAAGAGACTCCTGCTTCACCGCTGCGGTGGTGTCGATGGGGTTGGCCACGCTGCCGAAGAAGGGCGTATGCAGCACACTGAGCATCTGTGCCTGTTCCGCTTCGGGGAAGGTCGGGATATCCAGGCCGTTGAGACTGGCTTCGTCGGCCAGCAATACGCCGGTGCCGCCGGAGGCAGTCATGATCGCCAGGCGTTTGCCGGACGCCCGGCGACCGTCCTGGAAGATCATGCCCAGATCGAGCATCTCCTCCAGGCTGTGAGCCACGATCACGCCGTACTGACGGCAGACTGCATCGAATACATCGACGGCACCGACCACCGACGCGGTGTGGCTCATGGCGGCCTTGGCCGCAGCTTCGGAGCGCCCCGCCTTGAGGACCACCAGTGGCTTGTCGAGCGCCTGGGCACGCCGGGCCGCTTCTATGAATACCTCCGGGTCACGCAGGGTCTCACTGAACGCCAGCAGCACACGAACTTCCGGCCGCTCCACGAGGTAGCGCAAAACGGCCGCGACGTTCACGTCCAGCTCGTTGCCGGTACTGACGAACCAGCCAAGGCGCAGGCCGGTGAGCAGTCCCTTGGTGGTCAGGTAGGAGCCAAAGCCACCGCTCTGGGAAACCAGCGCCACACCGCCACCCGGCGGCAAAGGTTCGTCCGGGGTCAGGGCGAAGTTGGCCATGACGCCCCCGGCGATGTTCAGGTAGCCGATGCAGTTCGGACCAATCACCCGCACGCCGCCAGCCTTGGCCAGCTCTGCGATGCGCTGCTGCAGGGCGGTCCCTTCGGCGCCGGCCTCGGCGAAGCCGGAAGAGAGCAGCGCGACGCCACCCACGCCCTTGGCCACGGCCTGTTCCATGATGCCTTCGACGGCCTGGCAGGCCACCGCGATGACCACCAGGTCCACGGTTCCCGGTACATCGTGCAGGCTGGCGTAGGCAGGGCTGCCCTGGACGCTGTCGTCCTTGGGATGGATCGGGTAGAGCGCGCCGCCGAAGGAGCGCTTGAGGTTGGCGAACAGCAGGCCGCCGATGCTGTAGAGGTTGTTGGAGGCGCCAACCATGGCGATGGAGCGAGGTGCCAGCAGGCGATCGAGATCGGGAGCTGCGGTGTCGATACGAGTCATTGTCGTTGTCCTGTTCCGTGGCGGTTCGCGCGCTTAGCGCACCATCATCGAGCCGCCATCCACCGACAGAACCTGACCGGTGACGTAGGAGGACTCTTCGCTGACGAGATAGAGGAAGGCCGGGGCTATCTCCTCAGGCTCCGCCGAGCGCCGCAGCGGGTGCTGTTTGAGCGCTGCCGCATGGGCTTCGGCGAATTTCGGGTCGTTCATGATGGTCTTGGTCATCTCGGTGGCCGCCGCCGGAGCGATGGCATTGACCAGGATGTTGTACTTGCCCAGCTCGCGGGCGGCGGTGCGCACCATGCCGAGCATCGCGGACTTGGCCGCGGCGTAGTTGATCTGGCCGATGGAGCCGTTCTGTGCAGTGGAGGAAGTGACGAAGACGATGCGCCCCCACTGGCGTTCGATCATGTCGTGGACCACCGCCTGCAGCCAGTAGAAGGAGCCGTGCATGTGCACATCGATCACCTGGTGCCACTCGGCGCCGGTCATCTTGTGCAGCATGGCCGGACGGGTGATGCCAGCGTTGTTCACCAGGATATCGATGGGACCGAGCTCGGCCTTGATGATGGCGGCGGCGGCGTTGACGTCGACCTGGTTGGCAATGTCGCAGCGCACGAACAGGGCTTTGCCGCCCTCGGCATGGATCAGCGCGGCGGTTTCTTCACCGCCACTGACGTTGATGTCGACTATGGCCACGCTGGCGCCTTGCGCCGCATAGCAGCGGGCCACGGCGCGACCGATTCCTTGTGAAGCGCCGGTGATTACGGCGACGCGATTGTTCAAGCGCATGATGGGGCTCCTTGTGGTCAGCGCGGCATGTCGAGCATGCGGGCGAGGATGTTCTTCTGGATTTGCGAGGACCCGCCGTAGACGCTGACCGGGCGCGAGGTGAAGTACTCGGCCAGCCAGCGGGGGGCATTGCCGGTCAGGGCGTCGGCGCCAAGTACGTCGAGCGCGACATGCATGGTGTACTGGGCGGCCTTGGACCAGAGCAGCTTGCCCACTGAGCCTTCCGGCCCGGGATCGCGTCCGGCCAGGCGCAGCGACAGTTGCTGCGCCACGTTCAGGCTCAGCGCTTCGATGTCCACATGGGCGCGCGCCAGCTTATGGCGGGTGCTGGTATCGGCGAGCAGGCCGCGCTCGGCGGCGATCTGTTCGATCTCGCGCAGTTGGCGACGCAGTGCTGAAATGGAGCCGGTGTCCGAAGCGCCACGTTCGTAGGACACCGTCGTCATCGCGATGCGCCAGCCGTCGCCCGGCGCGCCGATGCGCTGGCTCGCGGGAATGCGCACATCATCGAAGAACACTTCGGCGGTTTCCGGTTCGCCGCTGTGCAATACGATCGGCTTGACGGTGAGGCCGGGTGCATCGAGCGGGGTCAGCAGGCAGGAGATGCCCTTGTGCTTGGCCGCGTTGCTGTCGGTGCGTGCCAGCAGCAGGCACCAGTCGGCCTGCAGTGCACCGCTGGTCCACATTTTCTGGCCGTTGACGACGTAGTGGTCGCCGTCCTGCTCGGCGCGGGTGCGCAGCGAGGCCAGGTCGGAGCCGGCACCGGGTTCGCTGAAGCCCTGGCACCACTGCACCTCACCACTGAGCAGGGTGGGCAGAAAGTGTTGCTTCTGCTCTTCGGTACCGTAGGTGAAGATCGCCCGCCCAAGGTAGTTCACCATCGCCGGCAGGCGAGGGGAATCGGCGCGGCCCGCTTCGTCATTGAGAATGGCGTCGAAAGTTGCGGACAGCCCCTGGCCACCGTACTCCTTCGGCCAGTTCAGGCCGATGTAGCCGCTGGCGTAGAGTGCCTTGTGCCAGCTCTTGCTCAGCGCGCGCAGGCCTTGCGGGTCGGTGACTTCGCGCCAGTTGGCGGGAGTGTTGTGCTTGAACCATTCGCGCAGTTCGAGGCGGAATCCGGCCTCTTCGGGGGTATCTCGGTAGTCCATTCAGCGTGCTCCCAGTCGGGCGTCGGCGATTTGCTGCAATTGATGGGACTCGCCGCCGAATAGTCGGGCGTCGAGCAGGGCGCGGCGGGTGTAGACGTGGGCGATGTGCTCCCAGGTCTGGCCGATGCCGCCGTAGACCTGCATCACCGCTTCGGTCACCGGCAGTGCTACGGAAGAGGCGTAGGCCTTGGCGGTGCGTGCGGCCAGCAGTGCCTCGTCGGCGTCCAGTTGGTCCACCGCCCAGGCGGCGTAGCAGGTAATGCTGTGGGCGGCCTGGGCCTGGACGAGCATTTCCGCGCACAGGTGCTGGATGGCCTGGAAGCTGCCGATCAGTGCCCCGTACTGCACGCGCTCCTTGGTGTAGGCCACTGCACCGGCATGGGCGCCGTTGAGTGCGCCGACGATGTCCGCCGCCACGGTGGTCAGGGCCAGGGCGTACCAGCGTTTGAGGGCGTCGGCGTCTATCGGTTGGCCGAGCACCTGCGCTGCGCCATGCGCAGTGCGAAGGTGCAATACGGCGCGAGTCAGGTCGGCCGGGTCGTGGCCCGCAGCAAAACCCTGTTGCAGGCTGATACGCACGAGGCGGCCATCGGCCAGGCCCAGGGCATAGTCGGCGCCTTCGCAATCCCAGGCGATGCAGCCGACTTCGTCGGGGGCGGCCAGACGCTCCAGAGTGCGGTCCAGCAGCAGCGCATAGCGGGTTTCACCGGCGGCGAGTTCTTCGATCAGTTCGTACGGGGCGTCTGCCTGGGCGAGCAGCTCGCTGGCCAGTACGGCGGAGGCGAAGGGTTGGGGAACCAGGGTTTCGCCCAAGGCCTGGGCGGCGATCATGACTTCCACACCGGAGGCGAGTGGAGTGCCGTTGTCACGCATGCGCAGGCCGAGCAGGCCCACTTCGGTGAGTTTCTGCCAGTCCCGTTGGGCGTCGCGGGTCTGGAGATCATGCGGGTTGGCGATGCCAATGGACTGCGCCAGGCGTTTGGCCGAGTTTTCAAACATCTGCTGTTCGTCGTTGAATAGCGCGAGCACGGGTGGGCTCCTTCTTTGAGTCGTGAATGGGTCGACTGCGAGGTATCTGGTACTTGTTGCCCATGCCGGACTCATTTTTCATGAGCCCCGGCCTGGGTGTCATGCCGCAAACGCAGTACTAGACGCGGGCCACGGACGGCGTGGCGGCTGCAAGCTGCGTGGAGCGGGCAATGTGGTTGGCCGCGCGGTAGCCGAATGTGAGCGCAGGGCCGAGTGTGCCGCCCGCGCCGGGGTAGGAGTCCGCCGTCACCGCGCCCGAGGCGTTGCCGATGGCGTAGAGGCCGGGGATCGGCTGACCTTCGACGTCCAGTACGTTGGCGTCGCGATCGACTTTCAGGCCACCCTTGGTGCCGAGGTCGCCGAGGTCGACGCGAATCGCGTAATAGGGCGCCCGGTCGAGCGCGCCCAAGCTCGGATTCGGCTGGTGCCGGGGGTCGCAGTAGAAGCGGTCGAAGCTGTGGTGACCGCGATTGAAATCGAGGTCGACGCCGGTTTTGGTGTAATCGTTGAAGACCGACACTGTATTTTCCAGGGTGGCGGGATCGATAGCGATCTTGAGGGCCAGTTCGCCAATGGAACCGGCGCGGTAGAGCACACTGTCCCACCACTCGGGAGGCAGGCTTGCGTCCGGCATGATCGAGCCGGGCATGATCCGGCCGAGGATGTTCTTCTTGCGATAGTTGGCATCGAAGATGAACCAGCAGGGTGTGTTTGCGCCGGTGCTGGCGCCGTCCTTGATCATCGCGTGGCCGAAGTCGTTATAGGACATGGCCTCGTTGGCGAAGCGCCTGCCCAGGCGATTGACGCAGAGGCTGTGGGCATAGCTGCGTTCGATGAAAAGCGCGCTGCGCATGTTCACGTTCGGCGTGTCCGCCGCCGGGATGCGTACGGTCGGCGCCCACCAGGCTTCGTGGAGGAACTCGGTGTCCGCGCCGATGTTCTGGCCGGCAATCAGCGCATCGCCGGTGTTGTTGTGCATGGGCGTCACGCTCCACTCCACCTGTGTCTGGACCGGCAGGTGGGCGGTGCGCAGCGGCTGGCTCTGTTCGAAACCGCCGGATGCGACGATCACCGCCTGGTTGGCAAGGATGCGGTACTCGTTGCAGTCCTGGCTGACGACCGCTCCCTGGACGACACCATTGTCGACAATGAAATGCTCCAGGCGGGTGTTGAGCAGCAGCTCAACCCCGCGTTCCTGCAGACCGATGCGCAGACCGGCGATGAGGGCGCTGCCCATGGTGACGCGTCGGTCACGGCGGGTCTTCAGGCGCCAGCCGATGTCCGACCAGTAGTTCCAGATCAGCGAGAAGATCTTGCGTTTCCAGCCCGTGGCGCGGGCGCCCAGCAATTGGCCGTCGTAGTAGTCCAGAGCGATGCGACCGAACAGTTTGGCGCCCATGTCGGCTTCACGCAGGGCGAAGAAGTCATCTCCCAGCACTCCGGCATCCACCGGCTCGACGAACATGGTGCGGCCGTTGTCCGAGGCGCCCGGCAGGTGCTGACAGTAATCGGCGTAGCCGGTGACGGCGTTGTACTTCACCCCGATCTGCTGACGCATGTACTCGACCATTTCCGGTGCCGAGTCGAGATAGGCACGAAGTTTCCCTTCCGGGACCCGGCCTTTGGTGCAGGCCCTGAAGTAGGTCAGCGCCTGTTCGTAGTTGTCCAGCCCCTGGATTCCTGAGTTGTTGGGGATCCAGATGCCGCCGCCGGACAACGCGGAGGTACCGCCGTAGCGATCACTCTTCTCAATGACGATGACCTTAAGTCCGAGGTCATGGGCACGGTTGGCGGCGAGCAGGGCGCCCGCCCCGGAACCGACCACCAGGACCGCGCAGTGCTTGTCCTCGATGAATGCATTCATGGCATGCGATCTCCGTTGTCACGCGCCAGCGGGGGCGCTTTCCTGTTCTGGGGAGCGAAGGCCGCCGCCGGTTTTCGGTGGCGCTGCTTCGATGCACATAGGTTGATCGCGATGCCTCTACGTAATCATCAACCGTATGCAGTAGATGAGCTCATTCGTTGAGCACGATGCAGACATGAGGGGAGGATTTATTTTATTGGCTACTGCAAACGGTTGATGTTGGCACTGGGTCGTTGTGTTGAAACTGGTTCCGAAGTCGCGGCCCGGGGAACCGGCCAGGGCTGTCATCAGGACAAGTTGAACAAAAAACAAAACCAGACTTGGACTTGCGGAGCACAACATGCACAAGACAGAGAAGGCTGCGACCCAGGGTGGTCGCAGGCTATTGGCGCCGATGCTGTTGCTCGGTGCAGTGGTCAGCCCCTTGGCCCATGCCATATCCATCGATACCGGCAATCCCGACCTGCAGATCAACTGGACCACGGACTTGCGTCTTGGGCTTGGGTGGCGCGCGGAGTCGATCGACTCGCATCTGGGCGACGATCCCAACAACCAACAGTCTGAGTACTCCACCCACAGCGGCGAGATGTGGAAGCGGCGCCTCGATGTGCTGACCGAGATGGACGTCATCTACAAGGACGATTATGGCGTTCGCGTCAGTGCCACGGGTTGGTACGACAACGCTTACGACGATCATGACCTGAAGGGCAACCCCGACCTGCAAGGAATCTCCGATAACGCCGACGGCAAGCTTTCGCGGCAGGCGCAGCGATACTACAACGGCCCGTCTGGCGAGATTCTCGACGCATTCGTGTTCGGTGCCTTCAATATGGGCAGCATCCCTGTGTCGGTGAAGGCAGGCCAGTACGCGCTGATTTGGGGTGTATCCCAGGTCAATGGCAGTGACGCGATTTCCTGGAGCCAGCAGCCCGCCAACTTCCAGAAGGGGGCGGAGATCCCCGGAGCTTCGCCGAAGGAGCTGGCTTTGCCGCTGCCGCAGCTGTCTTTCCAGAGCCAACTGAGTGACACGGTCTCCCTGTCCGGCTACTACCACCTGGATTGGAAGCCGAACCGGCAGAGCGAGGGCGGTACCTTCCTGGGCGGACCAGACTTTTTGTATAGCGACGATGGCCGGATTTTTGCGGCTGCCGTGCCCGGCTTCGGCAATATCTACATCAACCAGGGCAACATCATCGAACCTGATGACAAGCAGAAGGGCAACTTTGGCATGCAGTTGAGCCTGAGTCCGGACTGGTACGGCGGCACCGTCGGTCTGGTGTATCGCCACCTGGATGAGATGCAGCCGTGGCCGGTCAATTTCGCGGTTGACCCAAGTGAAATCACTGGCCTGCGCTTCCATCAGGTGTACAACCGTGGTGTCGACCTTTTCGGCGCCTTCACCAACTTCAGTTGGCAGGACATCAGCTGGGGGGCAGAGGTTTCCTATCGCCGTGGCACTGCGCTGGATAGCACCGGGGGGCCGCTGCCAAATGGCAGCCTCGACGGTGCGACCGGCAATACCTGGCATGCCCTGTTCAATACCCAGGCGTCGATGCCCGTGTTGCCGCTGTACGACACCGGGGTCGTGGTTGCGGAGCTCTCCTACACCTATCTGGACAAGGTGACGCACAATAAATCTGTCTTCAACGAGTGTGCCGACGACCTGGACGGCCCTGGCTGCGGCAGTCGCAACGCCAGCAGCTTCTCGTTGATCCTGCTGCCAACCTGGTTGCAGGTACTGCCCGGCGTCGACCTGACCGGCAACCTGACCTTGGCCGGCTATGGCCTGCATGGCAATTCACCGGTCCCGACAGGGTCTGCGGAGCGCGCGTATGCCTGGTCGACCGGCGTCACTGCCGACATCAACATGCGGTACAAGGTTGGCCTCCTCTATTCGGATGCCGGAGATGCCCAAGAGCGCCTCGGTGCGATGGGCAGTACGGACCGCGGTCGTATCACCCTGACTTTCCAAACCAGTCTGTAAGGTCCTTGCGCCCCGACGGGGCGGGAGGGGTTGCGCGTGCTCGTGGGGCGCGCCCAAAGAGGAGAAAAAGATGAAAATCAGTCAAATCGCCTTGTCACTTGCGTTGTCCCTGCCGCTGTCGATGTCCGCTCTGGCCACTGTTTCCACCGAAGAAGCCGCGCAGCTCGGTGGTGACAAACTGACCGGTATCGGTGCCGAGCGGGCGGGAAGTGCCGATGGCAGCATTCCAGTCTGGACGCCGAACTGGAAGGGGCCGGACATGCCCCAGGAGGGCGGGATCTACCCCGATCCCTTTCCCGGCGAAAAACCGCAGTACAGCATCAGTGCGGCCAACATGGCGCAGTATGCGGACAAGCTCAGCGAGGGCACCAAGGTGCTGCTCTCCCGCTGGCCGGACTTCAAGGTCGAGGTCTATAAGAGTCATCGGGTAGTCGACTTCCCCGATTGGCTGAAGGAAGACACCGCCAAAAACGCCACCCGCGTGCAGAACACGAGCGACGGCTCCGATCTGAACGGTGCCATGGGGGGGTATCCGTTCCCGATTCCCAAGAGCGGCGCCGAGGTGATCTGGAATCACAATCTGCGCTACTACGGACCGGCATATCGCTCCACGTTCTCGGGTTATCTGATCGACTCGTCGGGTAATCGCGTCATGACCCATGAGTTGGAGAACTATACGGAGTCGCCTTATCACGAGCACCCGGATGAGCCTGCCCAGTACTTTCAGCGCCGTCTGAGCACCTATATCGGTCCGCCGCGCAGCGTGGGTGAAAAGTCGCTCAACTATATGGTGACGAACTTCAAGAAGGATGGGCGCAACAAGAACTGGATCTACAACCAAGGGCAGCGTCGTGTGCGCCTGACTCCGGACTTCGGCTACGACATCCCGATGGCCATGGCCGGCGGGGCGTATTTTTTCGACGAGCTCGGGATGTGGGAGGGGCAGCTGGACCGCTTCGACTTCAAGCTGGTTGGCAAGAAAGAGATGCTGGTTCCGTACAACAACTACAAGTTCATCATGCATAGCTCGCCCGAGCAGGCCTATGGCAAGCAGTTTGCCAACCCTGATCTGGTTCGCTGGGAACCCCATCGTGTCTGGGTAGTAGAGGCGACGCTGAAGCCGGGAATGCGCCATGCACAGAGCAAGAAGGTGTTCTACGTGGATGAGGACAGTTGGTCGATCGTTCTTTACGAGGGCTACGACCAGGCCGGGAAGATGATGCGTTCAGCCCAGGGCCTCCTGACCTACGACTGGAATACCAAGTCTGTGCCTAACACGCCCATGATCATCTACGACCTGGGAAAGGGGCAGTACGGCAGCTCCATGCATCTGGCGGGTGGTACTGGTTACGTTCGTGTTCCGCGCTGGCCCAACAGCAAGATGACACCGGATTCCATGGCGGGCAGCGGCATTCGTTGAGTGCGCGGTGGCATCGATATCCGGTGCCACACCCCGTCACCTCCCTAGCGACACCGGCCGGTGTCGCTTTTTTATGTGCGCCGTCTGGCCGGGCTCATCGTATCTACCCGTACCGCGGGCCTGCGCCTGGGCGGTCTTTCCATTTTCCATGCGCACGGATGACCAATACGCGTTTTTTTTCAATGCCTACTGCAGATGGGGCATGCCGGGCAGCAGGTTTTTCCCGAGACTGAAGTCATGCCTGACCGGGCTGTCGCCGGGTCAAAGGGCAAAGCAGCAAGCTGAACAATAACAACAGCAGACTTGATCTTGCGGAGAACAACATGTGTGCAATGAGGACTGCCTTTGCCAGTTCGGGTATCACCTCAACTGGCCTGAAGCTGGCGTCAGGGGCAATGCTGGCACTGGCATTATCCCTGTCCGCTCTCTCCGTTACCGCCAAGAGCTTCGTCGATCCCCTTGATCAGCCGGCCAGTACAGTGCTCCAGGCCGCGCAGAAGCCCCTGCGGGATATCGTCAATACCGGCAAGCGCCTGATCGCGGTCGGCGACAACGGGCTGATCATTTTTTCCGACGACCAGGCAGGCACTTGGCGCCAGGCGCAGGTCCCGGTCAGCGTCGACTTCAATGCGGTGCATTTCGCCGACGAGCAGCACGGCTGGGCGGTCGGCCACGGCGCAGTCATCCTCCACAGCAGCGACGGCGGCGAGACCTGGACAAAGCAGCTCGACGGGCGCCAGCTCGAGGCCCTGGTTGTCGATTACTTCAAGAACAAGTCGGGCCTGGAGCCTGCGCAAGCCGAAAGCTACCTGTCCGCAATCCTCTCCATGAGCCGGCCAGGACCCGGCCAGTTCTTCATGGGTGTGTGGTTCGACGAGTCTGGTAGCAACGGCTTTGCCGTCGGCCCCTTCGGTCTGATCGTCGGCAGCCACGATGGCGGCAAGACCTGGCAGCCCTGGAATACCCGGATCGACAACAACGACCTGCTGCACCTGACCGCCATTGGGGAGGTGGGCGGGCGACTGTTCATCACCGGCGAGCGTGGCCATGTCTGGAGCCTGGATCCCGGCACGGGGCGCTTCAGCGCTCTGCAGACAGGTTACGAGGGCACCCTGTTCGGTATCACCGGTGCTCAGGGGGCGCTGTTGGCCTATGGGCTGCGCGGCCATGTGTTCCGCAGTGCCGATGAGGGGCACACCTGGTCCCCGGTGAAGAGTGATTTAACTACCGGGGTGGTCGCCGGTGCTGCCCTGTCTGGTCGAGGAGTGGTGCTGGTCAGCCAGTCCGCGCAGGTGGCCATGAGCCGCGATCAAGGGGGCACTTTCACGCCACTCGACATCCAGCGCCCAAGCCTGTTTTCCGGGGTGGTGGGGGTGTCCGACCACCAGTTGGCACTGGTCGGCCTGAATGGCGTCACCACCATGAATCTCAAGTAGAGCCGGGCCGGAAGGGGAGCGCGTGCTCAATCGGGCCTGACTCAGAGGAAAGACAAAATGGCCAAATCCCAGGATAACAATGCGACACCGGTAATGCAGGATCGCGCTCAGTTTGATGTCCGCTCCGGAAATTTCATCGAGCGACTGATCTTCAACAATCGCCTGTTCTTCGTGTTGCTGTGTTTCATTCTCACGGTGCTGCTGGGCTACAGGGCCACCGACCTGCGCATCAACGCGAGCTTCGAGCGAATGATGCCGAGCTCCCATGAGTTCATCCGCAACTACCTGAACAACAAGATAGATCTCGCGGCATTGGGCAACTCCGTACGCGTCATGGTGGAAAACCCGCGCGGGACCATCTATGACCCCGCCTACCTGCAGGCACTCCAGGAGATCAACGACAAGATCAACCTGGCGCCCGGGGTTGACCGCGCCTGGATGCGTTCGCTGTGGATGCCGGCGGTGCGCTGGAACGAGGTCACCGAGGTTGGCATGGAAGGCGGCCCGGTCATGCCTAATGACTACGACGGTTCGCCTGAGCAGCTGCAGCAGCTACAGATGAACGTGATGCGAGGCAACCTGATCGGCGACCTGGTGTCCCTGGACATGCGCTCCTCGGTAATCCAGGTGCCATTGATAGACAAGGATCCGGTCACCGGTGCCGCGTTTGACTACCGGCAGTTCGCGACCTTCCTGGAGAAGGAGATTCGTGGGCAGTACGAGGTGCCCGGTGCCGATGGCCAGCCCAAGGTGCGCGTCCATATCATCGGCTTCGCCAAGCTGGTGGGCGACCTGATCGACGGACTGACGCTGGTCATGGGCTTCTTTGCCGCCTCGGCCGTGATCGTGGCGCTGGTCATCTTTGGCTACACCCACTGCCTGCGCAGCACACTGCTGCTGCTGATGGCTTCGCTCAGCAGCGTGGCCTGGCTGCTCGGCCTGATGCAGCTGCTGGGTTACCAAATCGATCCTTACTCCATCCTGGTACCGTTCCTGATCTTCGCTATCGGCATGTCCCATGGCGCCCAGAAGATGAACGGAATCATGCAGGACATCGGCCGTGGCACCGACAAGTATGTGGCCGCCCGCTATACCTTCCGCCGCCTGTTCCTCGCCGGGCTGTCGGCACTGCTGGCCAACGTCTTCGGCTTCGCCGTCCTGATGGTGATCGACATCCCGGTGATCCGCGACCTGGCCATTACCACCAGCATCGGTGTCTGCGTGCTGATCTTCACGCAGCTGATCATGGTGCCAGTGATGCTCTCCTACCTGGGCGTCAGCCAGTCGGCGGCACGGCGCAGCGTACGCAACGAAGTCGAGGGCGAGCGGGCAGGCAGTGGCCGGTTCTTCGAAGCCATTGGCACGCGGCTGGTGAAATGCACCAGACCGGGACATGCCCATGTGCTGGTGCTGTTGTCGCTAATGGTGGGCATCGGCGCTTACCAGGTGCGGTCCGGGCTGCAGATCGGCGATCTGGATGCCGGGGCACCGGAGCTTCGTCCCGAGTCTGGTTACAACCGTGACGTGGCGTTCTTCAACCAGAGTTTTGGCCGCTCCACCGATCAGTTCGCCGTGATCGTCAAGACCGGACCGGGCGGCTGCTCCACCTTCGAGACCCTGACCGAGCTGGACCGCCTCGCCCAGATGTTGCGCGACGTACCCGGCGTGCAGACGGTCGCCAGCCTGGCCAGTTCCGTGCGCTTCATCAATGCCAGCTATGGCGAGGCGAACCCGAAGTGGATGAGCATCCCGCGCCAGGATGAAGTGGCGGCACAGGCCTCACAGATCGCGTCCGTGCAATCGCCGGAGCTGGCCAACTTCAGCTGTTCTGTATCGCCGGTCATCGCCTATCTGTCCGACCACCGCGCCGGGACGCTGCAGCGCGTGGTGGACGCCGTAAAAAACTTTGCAGAGAAACACAACAGCGACGACCGCCAGTTCCTGCTGGCGGCGGGTCCTGCAGGAATCGAAGCCGCGACCAATCAGGTCGTTGCCGACGCTAGCCTGAAGGTACTGCTGTTGCTCTACGCTTCAGTGGTGCTGCTCTGCCTGATCGCTTTCCGCAGCTGGCGCGCTGTGCTGGTGGCGCTGATTCCGCTGATCATCACATCGCTGCTGTGCGAAGCACTCATGGTGGTAATGGGGATCGGTGTGAAGATCGCGACCTTGCCGGTCATTGCCCTGGGGGTGGGCGCCGGCGTGGACTATGCCCTCTACCTGATCAGCGTACAGCTGACCCTGCAACGACGCGGTGCGAGTCTGGAAGAGGCCTATGCCGGCGCCCTGCGCTTTACTGGCAAGGTCGTCGCACTGGTCGGTTTGACACTGGCGACCGGTGTGCTGACCTGGGTGTTCTCGCCGATCAAGTTCCAGGCCGACATGGGTATCCTGCTGACGTTCATGTTTCTCTGGAACATGCTCGGGGTTCTCGTGCTGACTCCGGCGCTGTCGTACTTCCTGCTGCGTGGTGAGACCCGCCAGCCGGCGGTCGACAATGTTGCAGACCAGGCCGTAGCTGACGCGGAACGATCCGCACAGTCCCTCAAGGAAGCGGGGCGTCAGTCGGCCTTGACCGGCCGCTAGCAAGACGTTTCGCAACCGGTGGGCGACGTCGCTCCCCGGGCAAAGTCAACAATGACAACAAGGTACCTGTTATGACCCTTGCATCTCGCTTCCAGAACAAGAACATCATCGTTACCGGCGGGGCGTCCGGCATTGGCCGGGCGACCGTGATCCGCCTGGTGTCCGAAGGGGGCACGGTGCTTGCCGTTGACCTCGACGAGGCCGGCCTGCAGGAAACCCTGGCGCAGGCCAATGCGCTGGAGATGGGTGGCCGGGCGTTCGCGGCAAGGCTGTCGATCACCGACGAACAGGCGGTGCGCAGCACGGTGCAGAACTTCGCCCAGGAACACGGCAGTCTGGATGTGCTGGTCAACATGGCGGGGGTGCTGTGCTCCACGCATACCACCGACACCTCCTTCGAAGACTTCATGCGGGTCGTCCAGACCAACCTGGGCGGTACCTTCCTCTTCTGCCGTGAAGCCTTGCCCTTCCTTCTGGAAAGCAAGGGCAACATCGTCAACGCGGCCTCCACCTCGGCCTTCTTCGGCCATGCCTACATGGCCGCCTACTCGGCCAGCAAGGGTGGTGTGGCAGCGCTGACCCAGGCGCTCTCGCGCGAGTACATCAAGCGGGGTGTACGCGTTAACGCCGTGGCGCCAGGCGGGATTGCCACGCCGATGGTGGCGGCTCAGGCGCAGAGCTTCCCGCCGGGAGCCGATCTCTCCCTGTACATGCACCTGACTCGCCCGGATCGAAAACTGGGTGAGCCCCAGGAGGTGGCAGGTGCGATTGCCATGCTGGCGTCTGCCGACGGCGCTTTCGTCAATGGGGCGATCCTGCGAATCGATGGCGGCACCCATGGTTAATGGCATGGACAACGTGACCGGCAGGACCACGGAAATGCCGTCCCCGTTCTCGCCGTTCAAGCTGGGCCCGCTTACCTTGCGCAACCGTTTCATCAAGGCGGGCGCCAACGAGGGAATGACGCCCGATGGCATGCCTACCAAGGCCCTGGTCAAGCACCACCGGGACATCGCGGCAGGGGGCGTTGGTATGACCACCGTCGCCTATGGCGCGGTGTCGGCGCAGGGGCGAACCTTCCGCCATCAACTCCACATGACGAGAGGTGTGGTGCGCCATCTGCGGGTGCTGACCGATGCCGTCCACGCCGAGGGGGCCGCAACCTGCCTGCAGATCACTCATGGCGGCTCCTTTTCGATGTTGAAGCCGGCGCGCGGCTACCCCAGGACTGCATCTTCCGGATTCAATGCCTTTGGGTTTCTCCATGGCATCCTGTTCCAGAAGGCGATGGACGAGGCCGATATGCACCGGGTCGTCAATGAATTCGCCGAGTCGGCCATGCTGGCTCGGGAAGCCGGGTTCGACGCTGTCGAGATCCATATGGGCCACGGCTACCTGCTGAATCAGTTCCTGTCGCCCCTGAGCAATCGCCGCCGCGACCGGTATGGTGGCAGTGTTGAAGCGCGTAGCCGCTTTCCGGCCATGGTGCTGCGTCGGGTCAAGGACGCTGTCGGTGGGCGGATGGCCGTGACCTGCAAGCTCAACCAGACGGACGCGGCGCGCGGCGGTATCGATGCGGAGCAGGCGGCAGTCACGGCGAAAATCCTCGAGCGCGACGGTGCCGATATGCTGACGCTCAGTGGCGGCCACAACGTGTACAGCCCCTGGGCGCTGTTCGGCAGCCCCATGCCCATTGACGACATGCGGGCGCATGCGCGCGGGCTGTCCCGTATCGGGCCCTGGGTGCTGGGATTGCAACAGCCCAAAGACCTGTCTTTTCGTGAACTTTACTTCCTTGAGAGTGCCCGGCGGATCCGCAAGGCAGTCTCCATGCCGCTGGCGCTGGTGGGCGGGGTGAAGTCGCTATCCTCCGCCGAGCGAGTGATGGAGGAAGGCTTCGACGCCATCGCCCTTGCCAGGGCCCTCATTCACGATGCTGATTTCGTCAACAAGTTGGCCGACGGACGCCTGTTGCATTCAGGGTGTACAAGCTGCAACCGTTGCGTGATGGGCATCTATGATCCGAATGGCGTACGTTGCGTGTTGAACGGGGCTAACGATCCGCTCCTCGCCAGAGCGCTCCCGGCAGATTGACCGCATGACTTCGTTGACGTAAACACTAGTGACCTTAAAACAACAATAACCAGAGGTAATTGTGATGCATGCCAGGAAGACATCGCGCGCAGTCAACCCAAACAAACAGGGCACCCCCGACGCTTGGGAGGTTCTGCCGGCAATATTCCCCAGGCCGGGGATGCGCACATTGGAAGTGGACACCCAGGAGCTTCATGACATGGTCGGGCGGGTCGATCAGAACCGGATGACGCTCGCTATCTACCGCGGTCTGCTCGGCGATGACCCCTGGCGCGACACAGTGCGGCATCTCGCCGCCTACATGGAATCCTCCAGCGCAATCATCGTGATTCGACCTTCCACCAGTTCGGACCTGGGGTTCCTGGTATGCCAGCCGAAGAATCCGGAAGTCGAGGATGCCTATCGTGCCCATTTCTGGACCCTGGACCCCTTCCTCGAGCTGCCGATCGGCCGTGTCGTGACCATCGCTGATTATCTCGGGGTGGACAATTGGCTGGCATCGGACTTCTATCAGCGATTCATAGGGCAGGGTGGGCCTCTCTATGGCCTGGGCGCCAATATCGTTTCGGGTAATGGCACTGTCTGCCGCATCCGTATGTATCGTATGGCCAGTCAACCGGCCTTCACCGAGGACGACAAGATTCGCCTGAGCGACCTCCTCGAACACTTCAGCCAGGCGCTGAGCCTGGCCGCCCGTATCGAGCTGCAGGAGACCCAGAGCGAGCTTTATGAAGGTGCGCTCAATCGGTTGCATATCGGTGCGATCGTGCTCGACGAGAATCAAAAGGTGCTGCGCTGCAACCATGTTGCCCAGTCGCTGCTCAATGACAGCGATGGCCTGAAGCGGGCGGGAAATGGTGTGGAAGCCTATTACCGCAACGAGCGCAGCATGCTCCAGGAGCTCATCAACTCGGCGGGCCCGGCGGCGCAGGTGATGTCCATCTCCCGGGCCTCCGGCAAACGCAAGCTGGGGCTGGTGGTCAGGAGCATCCCCCTGCGCGAGGGGTCCGAAGGTAAATGCCGCCCGGCCTGGATGATCTTCGTCTGCGACCCGGATGCACAAACCACGGCGCCGCGTGAAATCATGCGCCAGGTGTTCGAGTTCACCCCCGCCGAAGCGAACCTGGCGATGGAGCTGGCCAACGGGCTGTCGCTGGACGAGGCGGCAGAGTTGCTGGGTATCCGGCGTAACACTGCGCGCACGCACCTGCGCGCGATCTTCGCCAAGGCCGGGGTGACTCGGCAGGCGGAGCTGGTCAGGCTGGTGCTCAATGGGGTGATCTGCCTTTCGACTCCCAGCCCGGCAGGCTAGCGGGTAGGGTGGCGGCGACACGGCGTCAACTTCGCCCCGCGCTCGCCTGCATACAACCACCTCGCAGTATCGGCAAGGACGCGGTGCGCGCGCTCACGCGCACCGCTGCCGTGACCAATCCCTTCATCTCGAAAATCCCGTCCCCGAAGTTATCGCCCAGCAGGGTAGGGCTTCCCTGTCCGGTTGGCAGCCGCCGTCGATGAACTGCACCTGGCACTGCCCGGTGGCTTTTCGCAGCGAACTAAATTTGAACGTCTACTGCATGCGGATCATGCGGAGCGCGCGGTTGCCGCAGCATAGTCAGGCCATAACAACATGTGGAGAACGGTTATGTCCTTGCAACCAGAAACTTCTCGATCGCCGATTCCGGTGGGCCATTTCATCGAGGTGGGTGATTCCTATCGCGTGCATTGTCACGAAGTTGGCCAGGTCTCGGCGGAGCGCCCGACGCTGGTCTTCCTGCACGGCAGTGGTCCAGGCGCGAGCGGTTACAGCAATTTCCACCTGAACTTCCCGTTCTTCGCCGAGCAGGGCTTTCACGTGCTGATCCCGGATCTCCTGGGTTACGGGCTTTCGGACAAACCGCAAGACATCCACTACACCTCCACCTTGCAAGTGGAGCTGCTGCACGAGCTGCTGAGCAAGAAGAACGTGACCCGTGCGGTGCTGATCGGCAATTCCATGGGGGGGGCCATCGCCTTCCAGTACGGCCTGACCTACCCGGAGCAGATCAGCAAGCTCGTGGTGATGGGCCCGGGCGGGGTCGAGGAGCCTGCATTATGGGCCGCCCAGATGAGCGGGCTGCGCTGCATGGCCTCCTTGATCCAGGGGCGCAAGACCGATCGCGAGTCCTTCCGTGAGCTGCTGCATCACATTGTTGCCTCGCCACAGACGATCACTGAGGAGGTAATCGATTCGCGCCTGCCGATCTGGCTCGAACAGCCCCTGGCGGTGTACGCCACGATCAAGGTCGAGGTGCTCACCGAGCGCCTGGCCGAGCTGAAGATGCCAGTGCTGTGCCTGTGGGGGCAGAAGGACAACTTCCTGCCGGTGCGCCATGCCCTGATCGTCGCGGAGCAGGTCGAGGATGTGCGGGTGGTGATCTCCGGCCGTTCCGGGCACTGGTTCATGCTCGAGGAGCCGGACTACTTCAACCGGGAAGTCCTGGATTTCCTCGGCTGAGTCAGGGGTGCTCGCCAGTCGGGGAGCACGTGATGGAGCTCGGCTCCGTTGCTAGCGCAAGAGTTGAAGTTATGTCGACGTCCCTTTATCTCCGACTCCAGGTGGCCGAGGTCATCGAGGAAACGCACGATAGCAAGTCGATCGTGTTTGCCTCTCCCGTGGAGCCACGGGCATTCGCTTACAAGCCGGGCCAGTTCTTGACGCTGCGCATCCCTGTCCAGGGGCAGAGCGTCGCACGATGCTATTCGCTGGCGAGTGCGCCGGCGGTGGACGCTGCACTGAAGGTCACCATCAAGCGTGTACGCGATGGTCTGGGTTCCAACTGGATTTGCGACAACCTGCGCGCCGGTGATGTCTTGGAGGTATTGCCGCCAGCCGGGGTGTTCTGTCCGGCTTCTCTGGATGTCGATTTCCTGCTGTTCGCCGGCGGCAGCGGCATCACGCCGGTGATGTCGATTATCAAGTCCTGTCTGCACCAGGGCCGAGGTCGGGTTCAGCTGTTCTACGCCAACCGCGATGAGCGTTCGGTGATCTTCCGCGATGAGTTGCAGCAACTGGGGCGTGCTTACCCGCAACGCCTCACGGTCATGCACTGGCTGGAGTCAGTTCAGGGGTTGCCGACAGCGGCGCAACTGGCCGGCATCTGCCACGGGCGCCTGGATGCGCACGCCTTCGTCTGTGGCCCCGGCCCCTTCATGGATGCCGTGGAGCAGACGCTGCTTGACCTGAACGTGGAGCGCAGCCGGATTCATGTCGAGCGTTTTGTTTCGCTGAGCAGCGACCCCGGCATCTTGGCCGATGCCCCCGCGGCGGCGACTGACGGCCCGCGGGTTGAACTCATGGCGCAGCTCGACGGCGAGCATCACGTGCTGCCCTGGAGTCCGGATGTCGATCTGTTGGATGCCCTGCTCGGGGCGGGGGTCGGTGCGCCCTTCTCCTGTCGCGAGGGGCGCTGCAGTGCCTGCATGTGCCGGGTGGCGGAGGGCGAGGTGAGCATGCGTAGCAACGAGGTGCTGAGTGCCGTCGATCTGGCCGAGGGCTGGGTGCTGGCCTGCCAGGCTCGACCACTGAGCGACAAGGTCTCGGTCAGCTTCGACGGCTGACGTTTGGGTGAAAAACAAGAAACATCATTAGGGAGAGGCTCATGAGCATCAATCAATTCGCTTACGCGGTAGTCGAGTCCACTGATATCGAAAAGTGGCGCTTCTTTGGCAGCCAGATTATCGGCCTGGCCGAAGAGTCGGGCGAGGACGGCGCGCTGTATTTGAAGGCCGATGGTCGCCGCTATCGCATCCTGGTTGTGCCGGGGGCGAGAGACGGCCTTTATGCGGCGGGCTGGGAGACTGCCTCCGAGGAGCAGTATCTCGCGTCGAGAGAATCGCTCGTCAGCGCGGGTGTGGAGATCGTCGAGTCGACACCGTTGGATCGACATCTTCGTTGCGTCACCGGGATGTTTTCCTTCGTGGACCCGTCCGGGAACCGGCAAGAGGTGACCTGGGGACCGATCTCGGACTTCGCGCCCTTCGTTTCGCCGGTCGGCGTCGAGCGTTTCGTCACCGGTCCCATGGGTATGGGGCACGTGGTGCTGCCGTCGATGAAGTTCGAAGAAACGAAGCAGTTCTGGACCGACGTCTGCGGATTCCAGTTGTCCGACATGCTGCATGTCCAGCTCTCGCCCGAGTACCGGGCGCGCATCCACTTCCTGCACTGCAACCCCCGCCAGCACAGCCTGGCATTGGCCGAGATGCCCCAGCCCAGTGGTTGCGTGCACATCATGATGGAGGTGCCTGGGCTCGATGATGTGGGTCGCGCGCTGGACCGCATCGCCCGGCACAAGGTCCCGCTGGCGGCCACGCTTGGACGCCACGTCAACGACGATATGGTTTCGTTTTACGTCTGGACACCGGGCGGCTTCGCCCTGGAGTTCGGCTGCGGCGGCATGGTTGTGGACTGGGAGAACGATCACACGGTTTTCGAAACGACCCGTGGCAGCCATTGGGGGCACCAGTGGGCCGCTCCGCCGGCCTCGTGATTTAGCGCCATCTACTCCTGATGCAGGGCGCGCCGGGGGCCTTTTGTTGTGGAACATGGGCCTGTGGCCACCCTTGCGCCAAAGCGGGATTCACTACTTGGGAAGTCGAGAACAATGCAAACAGTCGAGATGAAACAGCCTGCCGCGAACATTCCCGGCAGCGAAGAGCTGATCGCCCGAGCCCGGGCCCTGGTTCCGGTGTTGCGCGAGCGAGCGGCGCTGGGCGACGAGAACCGCCGTCTGCCGCAGGAGACCATTGCCGACCTGCAGGCCGCAGGGCTGTTTCGCGTGCTGCAGCCCAAGCGCTATGGCGGCTACGAGATGAGTCCCAAGGTGTTCTATGACATCGTCATGATCCTGGCCGAAGGCGACATGTCGGTGGGCTGGGTCTACTCGGTGGTCGCGGTACATGCGTGGCAGATGGCGCTGTTCGATGACCGTGCGGCGCAGGAAGTATGGGGCGAGGACAGCAATGTCCGGATCTCTTCTTCCTATATGCCCACGGGTCGTGCCAAGCCTGTCGAGGGCGGCTTCCTGTTCAGCGGGCGCTGGGGCTATTCCAGTGGTTGCGACCACTGCGACTGGGTGTTCCTCGGTGGCCTGGTGGAAACTGCCGAGGGGCAACCTATTGATGCGCGCACCTGGCTGATTCCACGCAAGGACTACGAAATCGTCGATACCTGGCATACCGCGGGCCTGAAGGGGACCGGTAGCAAGGATATCGTCATCAAGGATGCCTTTGTGCCTGAGTACCGCACGCACAAGATGATCGACGGCTTTACCTGCAACAGCCCCGGCAACCAGATGAATACCGCGGCGCTGTATCGCATGCCATTCGGCCAGGTATTCAGCCGGGCGGTGTCCACGGCCTCGATCGGGGCGTTGCGCGGCATGGTCGACAGCTTCGTGGAGACCGCCAAGACCCGTGTCAACGTCGTGGGTGCCAAAACCAGCGACGACTCGGTAGCGCAGCTGGCGATCGCTGAAGCGATCAACACCATCGACGAGCTGACTCTGGTGCTCAAGCGCAACTTCGAGGCGCTCGAAGGTTATGCCGAGCGGGGCGAGGTTCCGCCGATCGAGGAGCGGGTGAAGTATCGCTTCCAGGCCAGCTACCCGCCAGAGCGCGTCGCGGAGCTGGCTTCGCGCCTGTTCAAGGCAGCCGGCGGTGCGGCGGTCTACACCCGAAACCCGTATGGGCGCTTTCTGGCCGACATCAATGTCTGTCGCCAGCATGCCGCCAATCAGTTCCAGATGTTCGGCACGAACTGGGCCAAGGTGCAGTTGGGCCAGCAGAGCCTGGATTTTTTCCTGTAACGCCTCGGGGTCGGGGACATACCCCCGACCCACTGGTATTCCCGGGATAGACAGAGGGTGGACACGGGTCTCGCGACAACCACTGTCTTTAGCCTGCAAACAATAAAAACGACTGGAGTTCTTTATGAGCAACCTGGCCAACGAGAAACCGCACATCATCGTGAGCGACCAGTGCGAACGTTTTGCCCGCGGTTGGCACTGCCTGGGGCTGAGTGAACAGTTCCGTGATGGCAAACCGCATACCTTCGAGGCATTCGGCCTCAAGCTGGTAGTGTTCGAAGGCGAACACAACAAGAAGCTCAATGTCATCAACGCCTTTTGCCCGCACCTGGGCGGTAACCTGGGCGAGGGCACCATCAAGGGCGACACCATCGCCTGCCCCTTCCATGACTGGCGCTGGGCCGGTGACGGCAAGTGCGCGGCCATCCCCTATGCCAAGCGCGTGCCGCCGCGCGCGCGCACGCAGAGTTTCATTACCTGCGAGGAAAACAAACAGCTGTTCGTCTGGCACGACCCCGAGGGCAATCCGCCACCGTCGGATGTGATCATTCCCCACCTGAAAGGCGCTTTCAGCGATGACTGGAGCAACTGGTCCTGGTCAACCCATGAGGTCGATACCAACAGTCGGGAGCTGGTCGACAATCTGGTCGATGTCGCGCATTTCTTCTACGTGCATGGCGAGGGCATGGGTGGCGGCAGCACCTACTTCAAGAACGTCTTCGAGGACCATTTCGCCACCCAGTACCTGGAGATGGGGCCGCAACCAGAGCAACCCGGCTATCAGAAGGATGCCGCCTATACCGGCGATTTGAGCAAGCTGGATGGCTTTTCACGTGGAGAAACGACCTACCATGGTCCCTCCTATCTGGTGTCGCGCTTGCTGACCAATATTCCGGGCAACGAGCCGATAGAGACCTATGAAATCCTCGCGCACTACCCGGTTCATGCGAACAAGTTCGTACTGCACATGGGCTTTATCACCCGCAATAGCCCGATGCTGCCGCCCGAGCACAATGCCGCTCGCGCCGCTGCCGTAGCCGAGGCGTATCGCCTGGGCACCCTGCAGGACGTGGCGATCTGGCGTACCAAGACCCGCATCGACAATCCGCTGCTCTGCGACAGCGACGGTCCGTTGTACCAACTGCGTCGCTGGTACCAGCAGTTCTTCGAGGACATTGCCGATATCAAGCCGGAAATGGTTAACCGCTTCGAGGCCGAAACCGACACCCGCCACGCACAACCCGTGTGGGACCAGCAGGCTGCCGAAAAGCTCGCTCAGTACGCACCTCCATCGGCAGCCAAGCCGCAAGACTGATGTACGAGGGGCACCGCACTGGAGCGGTGCCCCGATTTCCTGTTTCCGGCTGGCCTTCGGTGCGGGGCACTGCAGCGCAGCCGGTCATCCTCACACCAGCCTCTTCGATAGAGAGGCAGCATCATGGAGTACGCCATGTCGTCCGATTTTGGCCCGCACTCGCCTCAATGGTTCAGTCGTATCGAGGCGCCGGAACGGGTGGAGAGCCCTGACCAGGTCGCATGGGATGTCACCACCGACTTCGCCGTGGTCGGTTATGGAGGCGCAGGCATCAGCGCGGCCTTGCAGGCGGCGGAAAAAGGTCTGAAAGTGCTGGCGGTCGATGCCTTTGGTGGCGGCGGGGCGACGGCGATGAACGGCGGCATTTTTTATGCCGGGGGTGGTACACCGATTCAGCGTGCGGCAGGCGTTACGGACAGTGTCGAGGCTATGTACCGTTACTTGAACCTTGAGGTACAGGACGTGGTCAGCCCGCAAACACTCCGCCGCTTCTGCGAAGGCAGTGTGGCCGATCTGGAATGGCTGCAGGGGCATGGGGTACGGTTCGACAGCACCTACTACACGAAGAAGACTTTCTATCCGCCTTCCGGCTATTTTCTCTACCACTCCGACAGCTCGCTGGCCGAGTCCTGTGCGGCAGTTGCCAAGCCTGCGCCACGGGGACACAAGTACTGGCATCCGCCGGTCAATCAGGCGGTAGGCTTCGGTGTTCATCTGACCGAGCCCCTGCAGCAGCGGGCGCGGGCCCAGGGGGTGGAGTTCTGGCCACGAACCGAAGCTCGCCGTCTGGTGCTTTGCGCAAGCGGGGAGGTGGTTGGGCTGGTAGTCATCCGGATGCCACCCGACTCGCCGCATACCCAGGCGTACATGGATGCGCAGGAGATGGCCCGGCAACTGCTGCAGAAGCTCCCCTCATCGATGCCGGGATTCGCCCGTCTGGAGCGCAAGGCCGAACGTTACTGGCGCAAGGCCGACGAGCTGCAGCGCCAGCATGGCGTCGTCCAGCGTATCCGGGCTTCGCGCGGGGTGTGCTTGAGTGCCGGCGGATTCATCTGGAACCGGCAGATGCTTGCCGCCCATTCCCCCAAGTACATCTCCAATATGGCGATGGGTTCCCCTGGCGGGGACAACGGTAGTGGCATCCGCCTGGGCCAGAGTGTGGGGGGAGAGGCTGCGCTGATGGAGCGGGTGAGCAGCTGGCGCTTCATAAACCCACCCTCTCAGTGGCCCAAGGGCATTCTCGTCAACAGCCAGGGGCAGCGCTTCGTAAACGAGGAACTCTATGGTGCGGCTATCGGCCTCAAGATGAACGAGCATCAGCAGGGCCGGGGCTACATCATCCTCGACCGGACGCTTTACCGCGGTGCCTGGAAGTCTGCAGTGCTGGAGAACCTGTTTCCCTTCATGCGTCTGCCCCTGGTGCTGGCGCTGCTCTTCCAGACCCGCAAGGCGAGCACTCTGGAAGGTCTGGCCGAAAAGCTCGGGATGCCGGCGGCCAACCTTCGGGAGGCCGCGGCCCGCTACAATCGGGCAGCCCAAGGGCTGGAACCAGACGAGTTCGGCAAGAGTCGCTCGGAATGCCACGCTCTTAGCGAAGGACCGTTCTATGCCGTGGATGTTTCGGCCTCGAGCAAGCTCTTCCCATGTTCTGCCATGACGGTAGGCGGCCTGCGGGTTGATGAGGACAGCGGTCAGGTGTTGCGCGAGGACCGCACCCGGATCACCGGCTTGTATGCAGCCGGTCGTACGGCAATCGGACTTCCATCGAACCTGTATGTGAGTGGACTGTCTGCCGCGGATTGTGTGTTTTCCGGGCGCCGTGCGGCCAGGCATGCCAGCAACCAGGCGACCAGGGAGCCCTGTCTGACTAAACCCCAGTATTTGCCTTTAGATTTGACTTAGGGTTGCCGTACGCGCACTGGCGTTTAAGTGGATTCGGATTCTGTACCGGGTCTGGCAGACTAGGACGCTCTACGATGAAACCACCTATTTGAATGCCTTGAGGAAGTGTGGTTCATCGCTCCTGAAGAACCTCGATTTTGGTTGACTGACTTCCTCAGGGCGTGAAGTTGACGGTGGCGACAGGCAGAAATCGGCCAAGTTGCCGTCATGAGAGCAACTGGTCGAAAAATGTTTGTAGCTGTCCAGACCACTGGGTTACAGCTTATGCCGCGCGGCATACAGACAGATCATCTCCATCGCTATCGCGGCCCCGGCAAGCGCAGTAATCTCCGCGTGGTCATAGGGCGGTGCTACCTCCACCACGTCCATGCCGATCAGGTTGATACCGCGCAGGCCTCGCAGAATCGCCAAGGCCTGATGGCTCGATAGTCCACCGCAGACCGGCGTCCCCGTGCCTGGGGCAAATGCCGGGTCGAGGCAGTCGATATCGAAGGTGAGATAGACCGGATGGTCGCCAACGCGCGCCCGGATAATCTCCGCCAGTTCCCTGGTAGAGCGATCATGCACCTCGCTGGCATTCAGCACCTGAAAGCCCATGACGTCGTCATTGGTTGTGCGCTGGCCAATCTGGATGGATCGTGCAGGATCAACCAGCCCTTCGCGGACGGCGTGATAGAACATCGAACCGTGGTCGATGCGCTTGTCCTCGCCGTCGAACTCCAGGTCGTGGTGCGCATCGAAATGGATCAAGGAAAGTGGACCATACTTGGCCGCGTGCGCTTGCAGCAGCGGATAGCTGATGAAGTGATCTCCGCCCAGGGTCAGCATCGCAGTACCCGCCGCCAGGATCCGCTCGGCATGGGCCCTGATCGCCGCAGGGGTCTGCTCCGGGGTGCCGTAATCGAAATAGCAATCGCCATAATCGACACAAGCGAGTAGATCGAACGGGTCAAATTCCCAAGGCCAGTGACGCGCCCAGGCGGACTGTACCGATGCCTCGCGGATGGCCCTCGGTCCGAAGCGGCTGCCCGATCGATTGCTGGTCGCGGTATCGAACGGGATGCCGCTAATGGCGATATCCACGCCACGCAAATCGCGGGTGTAGCGACGCCGCATAAAGCTGGTGATACCACCGTAGGTCGGTTCACCATGGGTGCCATACAGGCTGTCACGCGTCATCGCCTGATCGATTATCGAATTGTCATTTAGCATGGGATTCTCAATGCGAGTTACTGAAGCTGACCCAGGCATGCATACGCTCACGCGGTGCTCGCTGGGGTAGAGGTTGATTTTTGTTGCTCGGGCTTGCCGTGACCGGGCTGGATTGGCGCTTTATCGCGCCAAACCCATTGCGGTTTTCAGCCGCCTGGCAAGGGTGGGGTTCGCACCGGGATCAAGCGCTTCGATCCGGTGGCCTCAAATGCCGACGCCAGGCGCAGCAGCGCTGAGTCGTCGTAGGCGCGACCGGCAAACGTCAGGCCGACGGGCATGCCGATGTCCGGCACCACGCCCATCGGCACGGTGACCGTTGGCACGCCGAGGTGACGGATGGCGAGGTTGCCATTGGCGACCCAGACGCCGTTGCTCCAGGCGATATCCGCCGATTGCGGATCGACATCGGCATTCGCCGGGCCCACGTCGGCGACCGCCGGGAAGATCACTGCGTCGAGCCCCAGCCGATCCATCCACTCCTCAAGATCGATACGCCGGGTCTGCTCCAGCCCGCGTAGGCCATCAGACAGCGTGGCGATCTGATCCCACGGGGCGATGCCACGCTCCGCTATGCGCACGTATTCGTCCATGCCAATGGCCGGGCCATCTTCGCGGTCAGGCAGAGCGCCTGGGTCGTGCGGAAAAATCTGCGGGCCGTCGACGTCCGCCAGACGGTTTAGTTTGGGATCGTCGTTGGCCTGCAGGAAGTCATCGAATGCCCAGGCGGTCAGGTCCCACAGTTCGTGATGGAGGAATTCCTTGGACACCAGGCCGCGGGTGAACACTGTCGGCGCCCCAGGTCGATCGCCCTCGCAATTGGAGACCAGCGGGAAGTCCGTCTCGACCACTTCGGCACCGGCCGCTTCCAGAGTCTTTCGCGCGTTTTCCCAGAGGGCGATCACCGAGGGACGGGTGTTGATCCGCTGGCCTGTCGCCCACCCGATACCCGGCGCTTTGCTGGTGCCCGCGTCGGGGTCGGCGTTGATGTACATGCGCGGTACGCCCAAGCGCTTGCCGGCGAGTGCGGCGGGCCTTGCAGCCAGTTCCAGGTAGGAAGCGGGGCGCACCGAAGCGACGCCGGGGATCGGCACCCAAGGCTGCAAGCGCCACAGGTCCCCACGTTTGTCGGCGTCTTCGGCCACCACCACGTCGAGTACTTCGAGCAGGTCGGCCATGGTCCTGGCATAGGGCACGACTACATCCATGGTTGGCGTCAGTGGCCAGTTGCCGCGCACCGAGATCACCCCGCGCGACGGTGTATAGGCGCACAGACCATTGTTTGAGGCAGGTCCGCGACCGCTCGACCAGGTTTCCTCAGCAAGGCCGAAGGCGGCGAAACTGGCGGCGGTGGCCGTGCCTGCGCCGTTGGATGAGCCCGACGCGAAGGGCGCAGTTAGGTAGTCCGCGTTGTACGGGCTCTCGGCACGGCCATACACGCCGCGCTGCATGCCGCCATTGGCCATGGGCGGCATATTGGTCTTGCCCAGGCAGATCGCACCGGCGCCGCGCAAGCGCTCGATGGTGAACGCATCGCGATAGGCGACCAGGTCCTTGAAGGCCGGGCTGCCGGACGCCGCGGTCAGGCCTTTGATCAGGTAGCTGTCCTTGGCTGTATAGGGAATACCATCGAGCGGGCCGAGGGTCTCGCCACGGGCACGACGGACGTCGGAGGCCTGCGCTTCTTCAAGCGCATTCGGGTTGCGCACCACCACCGCGTTGAGGGCGGTGGGCGTGTTGGGGCCGTCGTAGGCATCGATCCTTGAGAGATAGGCCTGGACCAGCTCAACTGCCGTGGTTCGGCCAGCTTCGAGGGCTGCGCGCAGCTCGGCAATGGAAACTTCGGTTACTTCAATCATGCTGTTACCACTGGCTACTGGGTCTGCAAGGTGACTTGATTGGCGCCGCGTGCCAGCGAAACCGCATCGGCCATGTGCCTGGTTCCGTTGGGCCTCACTGACGCAGCGCTATTTACTGTCAGGTTCCCGACTTGAGCTTGGTCCATGCACGGGTGCGAGCGCGTTCTGCACTGGACGGCAGTGGCACCAGCGCGAATAGAGAAGTCTGGATCTCGGCGGAGGGGTAGAGATTGGGGTTGTTGCGGATTTCCGGGCTGACCAGGGCAGTGGCGTCCTTGTTCGGGTTGGGATAACCGACGAAGTCGCTGATCGGGGCAATCACCTGCGGCTGCAGCAGGTAGTTGATAAAGGCATGGGCATCATCCGGGTTCTTCGCATCCTTGGGGATGGCCAGCACGTCAAACCAGACCGGAGCGCCTTCCTTGGGCAAGCGCATGTCCACCACCACGCCGTTGCCGGCCTCCTTGGCACGATTGGCCGCCTGGGAGAAGCTGCCGGAGTAACCCACGGCCACGCAGATGTCACCATTGGCGATATCGGTCATGTATTTTGAGGAATGGAAGTAGGCGACGTTGGGGCGGATCTTTTTCAGCAGTTCTTCGGCCTTCTCGTAGTCCTTGGCCTGAGTGCTGTTGGGTGGCAGGCCCAGGTAGTGGAGGGCGATGGGGATCATATCCGTCGGCGAATCGAGAAGGGCCACGCCGCACTGCTTGAGCTTGGCAATGTTCTCTTCCTTGAAGATCAGATCCCAGCTGTCCACCGGCGCGTTCTCGCCGAGCGCAGCCTTGACCTTGGCCGGGTTGAACCCGATCAGCACGGTTCCGTACATATAAGGCACGGCGAAGCGGTTACCCGGATCGTTGGCTTCGATCAGCTTCATCAGTTGCGGGTCCAGGTGCTTCCAGTTGGGTAGCTTGCTGCGGTCGAGTGGTTGGAAAGCGTCGGCCTGAATCTGCTTGGCGAGGAAACTGTCGGACGGCACCACCACGTCATAGCCGGAGTTGCCGGTGAGTAGTTTGGCCTCCAGGGTTTCGTTGCTGTCGAAGATGTCGTAGACCAGCTTTGCGCCATTCTCCTTCTTGAAGTTGTCCAGGGTCTGCGGGGCGACGTAGTCGAACCAGTTGTAGACACGCAGGGTGCGCTCTTGCGCATGAGCGTTAGCGGTCAGCAGGCCGAGGCTGCAGATCGTAGCGAGGAGCGAACGGGGGAGTTGATGCTTGATCAATTTCTCACAGCTTTGGGAGATGGTGCCCACTCGTTCGGCTGCCAGCACCGGGCCAGTGAGCATCGTCAGGGCTTTGAGGACGGCACGCAGGCTGCCGACTCCAACGCGGGCGGTGCGCCAGGACACCGAGTCCGCTCCAATATCGATTTTTTGCCACGGCTGTTGCTGCTTGTACTTCATAGGACCACCTTTTGAATTATTGTCTTTGGCCTAGCTCCGGATGAATTGTTGCGGTTGCTCTAATCACAATCAATCTATATAAATTGCAAGAAATTAAAGCAAAAAAACTAAACGATAAGGTCTCAAACCGATGTCTCCTACGTTTCGTGCAGACGCTGACGGGATGCACCAGGCAGCGACATGCACAAACGCGGGCACGTCATCTTCTTGGAGTTGGGCAGTGATTCCCCTCGCAGGGCTGGATCAGCCGAACTGGACCAACCCTGCGAGGGAAAGTACTCTGGCTATTGCTTGCGCCTCATAGGGAGCAATTCTTTTCAGAACTAACCGACACCAGGAATGTGTTGGGTGATGCAATGCACACCACCGCCATTGTTGGCAAGGATGGTGCCATCGACACCCACGACTGGCCGTCCCGGAAAAATCTCCCGGAAGAGATTCAAGGCAATCTCATCTGCAGGAGTGCTTGAAGTAGGAACCACGATGCCGACGTTGGATTTGTAGAAGTTGATGTAGCTGAAGTTCTCCACCGTCAGGCCTGACACCTTGAATGTTGGCTGGACGGGCATCTTGGTAATCCTGAAGGGACGGCCCCTTGCATCGGTGCTTTGTTGCAGCACTGTCAGGTTTGCCGCCATCCTGGGCACGTTGGGGTTGTTTGGGTCCGACGGGTAATTCAATAGCAGATGGGCTGGCTCGATGTAGGCAGCAACCAGGTCGACATGCCCATCGGTAGCGGCAGCGCCGTCGTCGCCGTACACCCCATACGGCAGCCAGATCATTTTGGTCGCGTTGTAGGCACGCAGCAGCGCGGTCTCGATTTGTGCCTTCGTCATGCTCGGATTCCGATTGGGATTGAGCAGGCACTGTTCGGTGGTAATGAGCGTGCCCTGCCCATCGGTAATCACGGCGCCACCTTCAAAGACCATATTGACTGTTGATTTAGGTACGTTAAGGGTGGAGCACACGCCGGTGGGCAATTGATCATCCAGGGTAGCCGCCCACCTGTTGCCCCAGCCGTTGAAAATGAAATCTCGTCCCAGCATGTCGCGTCCTGATGGGCTCAGCGCGAAAACTGGCGCGGTATCACGGGTCCAGCAATCGTTGTATGGATTCTCGATAACAGTAACGTTAGGGCCGCAGCGCTTGCGTACAACCTCGGTATAGCCGGTCATCGCCATCATCAAGACCGGCTCGAACTGCGCAATGGCATTCGCTACGTTGATGACAGAATCCTGCATGGGTTTCAGCTGGTCCTTGTAGCTCTTGTCATAGGGGTACGCCATCAACACGCTCTGGTGTGGCTCCCACTCTGCGGGCACCCGATAGCCATCGGAGGCAGGGTTGGACTCCGCCGCTCGGGCCAGGCGTCCAAGCACTGATGTACCGATGGCAGTTGCAGTAATAGCCACTAACGCGCCCATATTGAACCGGCGCCTTCCCGGATTCGTAGGCCCCTCCATCGCGGCTTGATTTGCCATCAACTGCTCTGTTGCCAACTGAATGTCTTGTTCTTTATCCATGTAACGAGTCCCCCAGGTTATCCAGCCAGATATCTCATTTACCAAGCCTTCGCTGAATCTTTGCGGTTGCTCAAGGCGCAATCAATCTATATAAATTGCCGATAAAACAGGCATAAAAACTAAACGGTAGACCCGCATGCCCTTACCTCCGCTCCATGCGTTTCGCGTATTTGAATGTGTTGCAAGGCTGGGCCATGTCGGTGCGGCCGCCGCTGAGCTGCATGTCACCGCCGGGGCTGTCAGCCAGCAGATAAGAGCGTTACAGCGCTCACTCGGCATCGATCTTTTCTACAAGCAGGGCCGCTTCCTGGTGCTGACCGAACGAGGCCTGGCGCTACAACGCTCGGTAGCCCGCGGCATCGGCGAGATCACCGAAGGGGTGCGACAGATTTCCGAGGCGTACTTCCAGGAACCGGCGACGAAAGTCCTGACCATTTCCACGGAACCGATTTTTGGCGCGGCCTGGCTGATGCCGAAGTTGTTCGCCTTTCGTGCAGAACATCCGCACATTCACCTACGCGTCATTACTGCCGACGACATCAGTGAGGTGGACTGGCGCAGGGCCGATATCGCCGTGCTCTACGACGCTCCGACGTGGGAGGGTTTCTGGTGGCGGCCACTGCAAAGCCTGCATATGTTTCCCGTCTGCTGCCCGCAACTGCTGCGCGGCCCGCGCGCGCTCAAGCAGCCGTCCGACCTTATTCACCACCGCCTCTTGCATGAGGATGACGGCGCTCAATGGCGGCGCTGGCTGCTTGAGGCGCGCTTGCCTTACCCAGGAGATGCCGATGTCCATCTAGAAGATTTCGGCATTGCCCTGCAGGCGGCGCGAGATGGCTATGGCGTTGCACTCAGCGACGAGATCAACTCGTTGCGCGATCTGGATGAGGGACGCCTGGTGCAGCCCTTTGCACTGAAGGTGCCGACGGGGATGGATTATTTCTGTATCTGCAACGAGGAGAGTCGCGATATCCCTGAGATAGCTTTGCTCATCGATTGGCTGATAGAGCAGGCAAAGGTCGTCCCGGCCTACCCGTAGGCGTTGTTGGGGGGTAACGTTCACGTGGCTCAGCACAAAGCTGAATGACCTCTGGATTTTTAGGAGTCTTGAGCGGCTGCTTTTGGCCCAGAGTGTGTAAACACCGATTTGAATGAAGTGGTGCCTCCCACTGTGGCCCTATGTTGGAGAGGGGTGGGGTAGATCGGGCGTGTTGCCGCCGCCCTCAGTCGTCTGTAGAAAGCCCATGCTTGTGTGCGTAGGCGTAGAGATCTACGCGGTTCGTCAGGCCCAGCTTGCTGTAGATCGATGTCAAATGGTTGCGCAGCGTGTGCTCGCTGATGTGCAGTTTCTCGGCCACCAACTTGCCAGGGGCTGAGGGGTCGCTGGCCAGCGATGCAATGGTTTGCTGCTCGCGGCGCGTCAGCTTGGCGATTTTGTGTTGCTCCGGGTCAATATCGCGCTCGGTTTTCTTGCGCGCCAGTTCAAGGAAGATACGGCTGGTCGCATTGCGGTCAATCCAGAGTTCGCCTTCATGCACTTTTTCTATGGCTTTGAGCAATGTTGATGCGGATGCCGACTCCCGCTTATCCACCACGCCTCGTGCGCCCGCCAGCACCGCACTGTCATGCAGTGCCAAGTCACTCGACCCTGACACAACCAGAATCTTGGCTTTGGTCCGGCTGTGCAGGTCGGCCAGCGACTCGATACAGTCCTCGCTGTCCAGGTCCAATACCACCACATCTGGTGTGTATAGGTGCAGCGATAGCAGGTATTGCGCCACCGACGCCGTGGAACCCGCCAATGCCAACCTCGGTTGAGCGCTTTCCACCAGACGCTCAAGGCCCCAGGCCACGAGCGGTAGAGCTACTAACAGGACTTGAATTGGCATGCGGCTCGCTGCCTCTTTAGGCGGTTGTGTTAGCTGATCATGATAGCAATCGTTGCAGCCCGTAGCTTTTTTCTATAGCGCTTCAGCTCCCCCTCCCATGACATTTGTCCCATAAAACACTGTTTTTATGGGTGATTGACTCCCAGAAAAAAGGGATGACGCGCTCATGTAAAACACAGCGGTCGTTTTTAGACTGCGGTCATGAAAGACACACACCGAATTGAGCCCCGTGAACAAGTCACCTTATCGCTGCAACTGATCGGTGGGGGCAACGGTGTCACCCGTGACATCAGCGCCTCCGGTTTGTATTTCGAAACCGATAGCGAGCAGCAGGTGGGTAGCTTGATTGACTTCGAGATCGAGCTCGACACTCCCGGCGGCCCCATGAAGTTCAAGGCGCAAGGACAAATCGTGCGTATTGAGCCGCAGGGCGGCAGGGCGGGGGTGGGTGTGAAGCTACTGGCCAGCCGGCTGGTACCGGTGGAGTGAAGTGTTCGTGGGTTGGGGAAGAATCGGCTTGTGGCTGTTAGCGGCCCACAGCGGTTTTTTGCTCAGGGTGACTTCTTAGGGAGAAAGACATGGCTAGCACTACAACTACCAGCGGCGGAACCGTTACCTCGTTTTCCAACACGCCGCAGGCGAAGGATGACGTCTTCACCACCAATGAAAATCTGCAGGGAGTCATGTATTGGGACGTCATGTCCAATGACCTCGGCGGTAACGCGAAGACACTCTGGTCACTCGACAATGCGGTGAGCGATCCTACTGCCACCAAGGCTTATGCTCCGGCCGACCTCCTGGTCCAGGATACGGCGAGAGCTGAGGCGATGAGTTCTGACACCAGTTTGAATGGTGCAAAGATCTGGATCACCTCCGACGGTAAGGTCGGCTACGACGCCACTACTTTCACTACTGCGTTCAAGGAGCAACTCCAGGCGCTTTCTGCTGGCGAGTTCCTGACGGACAGCTTTACCTATGCGATGCGTCTGGGCAACGGAACGCTCAGTTGGGCCACCGCGACAGTGCAGTTCTCGGGCGTGAATGATGGTGTGACGATCAGCCTCGGCGTGCAGGCCGGCATGGTGACCGAAGACGCCGACACCACTGCGAGCACGACCGACTCGCTGACGGCCAGCGGCACAATTAACTTCAATGACGTCGACCTGAGTGACACACACATGGCGACGTCCGCGCCGGCGGAGGGCAATGCTACTCATCTTGGTACGTTCGTGCTCTCGGAGGTAAGCGAAGCAGCGAACGCGGCCAACGGTTCGGTGCAATGGACATACAACCTGAGCACTGCGGCGGCGCAGTACCTGGCCCAGGGACAGACAGTAACCGAAACTTACCTGGTCACCATCAGCGATGGTCATGGTTCGTTGGTAACGCAGAATGTGACCGTCACCATCACCGGCACCAATGACGCGCCAACGGTGACGGCGGCCGAGGTCGAAAGCGCAGCGGTGGCCGAAGACGGCACCACGGTGACCAGCGGCAGCTTCGCCTTCGGCGACGTGGACCTGGCCGATCACGCCCATGTGACCAGCGTGAGCGCGCCGGCCGGTGCGCTGGGTACGCTGGTGGCCAATGTCAGCGACGAGAGCACGAACGACGCGGCGGGCAGCGTGGGCTGGAGCTATACGCTGGACAACAGCGCGGCGCAGTACCTGGCCGCGGGCCAGACCAAGACCGAAGTGTTCACGGTGACGCTGACCGACGACTTCGGGGCGACGGTGACCAAGAACGTGACCATCACCATTACCGGCAGCAACGACGCCGCCGTGCTGTCCGCCGACATCGCCAACCTCACCGAGACCCATGCCGCCGCCGACATCTCCACCAACGGCACCCTGACCATCAGCGACGTCGACAGCGCCGCAACCTTCGTCGCGCAAACCAACACCGCCGGCAGCTACGGTCAGTTCTCCATCGGCACCGACGGTGCCTGGACCTACGTCGCCACTTCCGCCCACGACGAGTTCGCCGCCGGCACCACCTACACCGACACCTTCACGGCGCGCAGTGCCGACGGCACCCTCACTTCGGTCACCGTGCATATCCTCGGCACCAATGATGCGGCCGTGCTGTCCGCCGACATCGCCAACCTCACCGAGACCCATGCCGCCGTCGACATTTCCACCGCCGGCACCCTGACCATCAGCGACGTCGACAGCGCCGCAACCTTCGTCGCGCAAACCAATACCGCCGGCAACTACGGCCAGTTCTCCATCGGCACCGACGGTGCCTGGACCTACGTCGCCACTTCCGCCCACGACGAGTTCGCCGCCGGCACCACCTACACCGACACCTTCACGGTGAACAGTGCCGACGGCACTCTCACTTCGGTCGCCGTGCATATCCTCGGCACCAACGATGCGGCCGTGCTGTCCGCCGACATCGCCAACCTCACCGAGACCCATGCCGCCGCCGACATCTCCACCAACGGCACCCTGACCATCAGCGACGTCGACAGCGC